>JBALXO010000015.1:41476-49532 GCA_036960615.1 Cocleimonas sp.
TAGATAAGTTGATAGATGCTAAAAGCTAAAGAATATCGATGATATTTTCAATAGGACGACCAATCGCCGCTTTGCCATTAGCCACAACAATAGGACGTTCGAGTAATTTAGGGAATTCAATCAGAGCATCAATTAATTGATCTCGATTTAGAGACTCATCTGCTAAATTATTGTCACCATATTCTGCTTCGCCTTTCCTCATTAAATCACGTGGTTGTATATTCAATAAACCTAAAATTTGCTCTAAAGTCTCACGACTAGGCGGTGTTTCTAAATATTTAACTACATCCACATCGACGCCTTTATCAGTAAGTAATTCCATTGCTGCACGGGATTTAGAGCAGCGAGGATTATGAAATATTGTTGTGTTTTCAGACATGAGTATTCCCAAAAATTAATTTTATTACGATGGCTTTAGTTTATCTGTGCCTACAAGAATTACAATTTGTTTATTTTATTGATAAAACCTAACCAATAATTTGGAGACACAAAAAAGCCCTCATTTGAGGGCTTTTTTGTAAACCTGATTAACGCTTATTTCAAACGTAGAGTTTGACCTGGGTTAATATTGTATGGAGGTTGTAGATTGTTGATACTAATAATATCTTTCCAGTAAACGCCTGTCTGACGCATAATTTCAAATACTGTATCGCCTTTTTTAACAACGTATGAGCTTCCACCTGCACTTGCGGTATTTACAGCAGTTGAACCACTGTTAGTTGTTGCTGCAGTTCCACCTGAGTAAGTTGTTGGAGCATATGTTTTCTGCTGATAACTTCCAGTGTAAATACTCTTGTTACTAGTAGCTGCTGTAGCTGGTGCCGGAGCTGTGCTAGCCGCAGAACTGTAATCATAGTAAGTCGTGTTGCTTTGACCTGTTTGACCGTAGCCAGCATAGTTTGTACCTTGTGCTGGTTTTGTTGCTTGGCCTTGTTGTTGCGCTTGTTGGCGGTTCCAACGATCAATATAGTATTGTTGGCTTTTTGAACCTGCTACTGGAGCTGCAGGACTCGGCGCTTGAACTACCGGTGCTGGTGCAGCAGGTGTAGCTGGCTTATATGTATAAGTGCTTTGAGCTTTTGATGCTGCGCATGCTGCACAACTATCATTTACAACGGCAGATCGACTGCGTTGTTGACCAATACCACGAACTTGTCCTGCTCCTGATCCTAAAACTTGGCCTGCTCTTGAAACTTGCCCAGAACCGTATCCACCACCTGAACTAGTACCAGTGTTTACGCTTGACTGAGAAGAACCACGGTAGCTACTACAACCTGATGCCATAACGGCAACCATTGAAGCAACTGCTAATAATCTTATTTTCCTGTTCATAAAAAATACCTTCGATTTTTATTTGATTGATTCCACAAAACCAACATGACCTTAAAACCTTGTTAGTTAGTCTTATACATAAAATTTAAAGTCACGCATGCGTAAATAAAGATTACATTTTATTTGCGAAAAATTAATAAGGTATTGGCGAGAAGCCAGCGACAATGCTGTATGTATTGATTGCCTAAGATCCCCAAATTTAAAAAAGCTCTCACTTATTCAAACTATGCCCATAACCCCAATTTTTAATGAATGGTCCCAACCATTCATAAGCCCTGTTTCTAAACTTAAACGATGTGTTTAGATAACCGTTTACATCTGTAACAAGTGTGCTTTATAGCACACAATGAAACTGATTTACTATATATAAGCTAAAACAGCTTAATTTTAAAGGGTTTTTTTAATATTTACACTTTTTTCAGTAAAAAACTAAACAGTCCTGCTCCCGAAAGAAATATCGCAGTTACGATTAATCCTGCAATTAATACCCCTGCCGCAACTGCTAAGAAGCCTTTACGCTTTTCAATACCAAACACCCAAGCGGCAAAGCTACCTGTGTAAGCACCTGTAACTGGTAACGGAATCATGACAAATACCATCAAACCCCAAAAGCCCCATTTCTCTAATTTATCACCAACTTTAGCTCGAGTTCTGACAACAATTTTCTCGAATAAGTTCGCATACCAAGCCATTTTATTAAACAGTTCATGAAAAAAACCCATGAAAAAATAAACAATAGGAAAAGCCATGATATTAGCAGTAACGCACATTAGATAAGCAGTGACGGGATGTATTTCATTAGCCAAAGCATAAGGAATACCTCCGCGAAGTTCTGCAATAGGTAACATACTCAGGATAATGGAATAAAAGTAATCGTTCATAGTTAGATTTTTGTCTGAGTGAATTAAATTGAATAATAAATGCGTAAGCTTGAATCAATTACTGAGAAAAGTTTAATTCCCACTGACTAGAGGCACAAATAATACCGACTCATGGTTTTCAACCGAATAATTTGATTCACTCGTTCGTGTTAACACTTGTAATATTTGTTCACTTTTTTGCGCGCCGACAGGAATAATCATTCGACCGCCTACTTTTAATTGTTCTATCAAAGCAGAGGGGATTTCATCAGGTGCCGCCGTTACCATAATTGCGTCATACGGTGCTGCCTCTTTCCAGCCCCAACTACCATCACCTAAGTGTGTGCGTATGTTGCGATAACCCAATTTATATACTAAATCACGTCCTTGTCGATACAACTCAGGAATCACTTCTACTGTGTGTAAATTTTTAACTAAACCGCCCAATACTGCAGCTTGATAAGCTGAGCCTGTTCCCACTTCTAAAACATTATCTAGTGACTCACTTTCTAATATCAATTCAGTCATGCGTGCTACTATGTAAGGCTGTGAAATAGTTTGACCATGGCCGATAGGAAATGATGAGTCTTCGTAAGAACGGCTCGACATCGCTTCATCAACAAACAAATGGCGCGGTACTAAACTCATTACACGTAGCACTTCAGTATTTTTAATACCTTTAGTTTTTAAACGCTCCATTAAACGATCACGAGTTCGTTGAGAAGTCATTCCAACGCCTTGAATGTCTAAGTTTCCTATATTGCTTATATTCAAGACACCCCCCCACTTTCTGCCTGTTTTCCATCTTTTGATTGGCTATTCGACAACCATTCAGCAGTAGCATCTAAAACAGAGTGACGAGTCAGGTCAATATGAATAGGCGTTACAGAAACATAGCCTTCCTGCGTTGCAGAAAAATCCGTACCTTCACCTGTATCAGCGGCTTCGCCCGCAGGTCCAACCCAGTAAATATCTTTGCCGCGTGGATCTTGAGTTTTGATGACGGGTTCGGCCGCATGACGTTTGCCTAAGCGTGTCGCTTTAAATCCTTTTATTTGATCCCAAGGTAAATCGGGGACATTAACGTTTAAAATAGTAGCAACGCTATCGTCTTTAACAAATTCTAAATCAGGCAAATCTTCTAACAAATGAAGCACTGCTTTAACCCCTGAAGCGTAATGCTCAGGATTAAATGAAGTCATCGAAACTGCAATCGCTGGTAAACCTAAGTTGCGACCTTCCATTGCCGCGGCAACTGTTCCCGAATAAATCACGTCATCACCCATATTGGGGCCAGCGTTAATGCCTGAAACTACAAGATCAGGTTCGTCGTTTTCGTATAAACCCGTTAATGCCAAATGCACGCAATCGGTCGGGGTACCATTTGAACTATAAAAATTCTCACCGCGTTCGGTTAGGCGCAGAGGCCTATCTAAGGTTAAGGAATTGCTTGAGGCACTTCTGTCTCGATCTGGCGTTACCGTTAGCACATCTGCGATTTCGCTTAAACCATCGCGTAGTAAATTTATTCCGGGGGCAATGAATCCGTCATCATTACTCAGTAGTATTTTTATCATATATTCAACAGTACTTTTATCGTATCTTCAATAGCACTATTTCATGCTAATCTCACTTGTAACTATCATTCTACCTGAGACGACTAAATACCGTGGCAAATTTTGATCAAAAGAGCTTAAAAGCCTTAAAGAAACAACTAACTGAACAAACGAAGGCAGAAAAAGCAGTCAATCAAGCGTCTGTAAAAAAAGAAAAGCTGCAACTAGAAGATGAAAATTTCTTTCTTAATGCTATGGATGGAGTCAATCCTTTAGAATTTAGTAATGCAGTTCATGAGCCTGTAAAGGCTAAATCGAAACCCATTCAGTATGATGATTTTGAAGATGAGTTCATGGTACATGATCCACTATCAGATGAGCTTGAAGTGACTGAAGTTGACGGTGGTGAAGTATTAAGTTTTTGCCGAGATGGGATACAAAAAAACGTCTTTAAAAAGCTACGCAGTGGTGGCTACCGCATCTCAGATGAACTTGATTTACATGGGGCAAGCGTAAAACAAGCCAAAGAAATTTTAGTCTATTATCTACAAGAAGCGGCGCAATTCGAAGGCTGTTGTATTCGAATTATTCATGGCAAAGGCTTAAGTTCTGGTAAACAAAAGTCGGTATTGAAAACTTACATCAATCACTGGCTAACTGAACACGATCGTGTATTGGCGTTTCACTCAGCTAAAGTAAAGGATGGTGGCACAGGTGCGGTTTATTTATTATTGAAGCGTTAAGCTTTATTAGAATAGATAAAAAGACACCCCCCGCCTTTTTGCCTGTTTTCAATTAATGTTATGAAAATACGGCCTACAGATGATTGTCATCGTACTTCAACGTGTTCTCACTATCACCCGGCTTGGTTCTTTCTATTTCAGACATTAAAAAGGACGCTAAGCGTCCTTTTTAAATCAACATGACTAATTAATTACTAATCCGTAGTGTTATCTAAATCAAATGGATCAGACTTCACTTCTTGTTGTACTTGAGAAGCTGATTTTGCTGCTGCTGAAGCCATTACACTTTTATTCAGTTTACGGTGTAAAAACCAATCGACGCTGAAGAAACGGCCTGCGCCCATAAAGAATAAAGTCAGTAGCATTAAGAAATAAACCAGTGCTTTGCTGAATGCTGAGCCACTCATATCAGTATAGCCGTGACTACTTAATAAGTTTTTGATTGCACCAATTGCGCTCTCACCGTTAAGTGCCACAATGGCAGTCAAAATAATCAATGCTAATAAAGGTAAAGAAACCCAACGTACCGCAAAGCCTATCAACAATAAAAAAGCACCAATAACTTCTAAAGTACCAATAGAAGTAGCTAACAATGTAGCAAGACCTTCACCAATAAAAGGAAGTTTAGCGAGGCCAGAAACGGTCGCTTCAAAAACGGGGTTATCTATATTCAACCATGTAAAAGGATTAAACCAAATAAAATCTGCAGAAGTAAACAAACCTAATTTGTTGCTGCCTGAAACCCATAATAATGGCGCTAGAAATAAGCGTAAAAGCAATGGGGGTAAAAAGTCTAGGCCTCTGAGCCAGCCGAAACTAAAAAATCCGAGAAAAAACTTAGTCATAAAGACACTCTCCATGTGGGGTATGAGTAGCCTATTTGACGTGTTTATGAAGGATTTTGCAAGTTGAATTTATAAGCGAAAATAAAATAGCTTATATTTATAAAAATATAAGCTATTGATATTACTTATTTTTCCCAACAGAAATTCTATATAATCTCATTTCCAAAAAGGCTTAGTAAACTCTTGTCGCGCTTGTTCGGCTGTATAGCCAATGTCAGCAAGCAATCTTTCATTCAATACAGATAAGTCTCTTCTTTGTCTTATCCGTGAGTTCCAAATCTTAGTCTGCTTAAAAACATTCCACTTTGAGAAACTTGTAATTTTAAGCCCCAAAGGGTTTTTACAGACAGACGCATTCTGTGAAACATTGTTTTGAATGCTGCCAAGAGTATTTTCAAAATTATTGTGTTCTATACAAATCGACATGACGGACCTCCAGCTAAAGTGATTATGGTCGGAGGCCTTGCGCTTTAAACATCAGTCTACAAGGCCTCCTTTATAGAGTTTAAACTCAAACTCAATTACTATGATTTACCCCCTACAGGCATATCATGGAGGTCATTTAACGCCTCGCTGGGCAAACTATCCAATCGTATTATCAGAAGCCTGCTATCAGTAATCCCGATTGTTCATTATTTGAAATGATGACATCATACAAAAGTCATCAATAAATGAATGACTTTTAAGAGAAATATAAAATGGAACTCTATCAATTAAGAACATTTGTAACGGTTGCCGATACTGGAAACCTAACGCATGCTGCTGAGAGACTATTTACCAGCCAACCAGCTGTAAGTGCACATATAAAAGCATTAGAAGAACAATTAGATATCAAGCTGTTCGACCGCACCCCAAAAGGTATGCGTTTAACTGATAATGGTTTTGTTTTGCGAGAAAAAGCGCAGTTAGTGCTTAATGCCAGTAATGACTTAACTTTAAAAGCACAAACACTCCAAGGCATTCTTACTGGGCAAGCAAAGATTGGGTTAAACACCGACGCTGAATATTTAATGTTGGCAAAATGGCACCATACTTTGATCTCACAATACCCAAAGTTAAAAATACAATTAACTCAAGGAAGCAGCTCTGAATTAATGAAAAAGGTCAGCTCAGGTCAGTTAGATGTGAGTTTTTTTTCGGGTGACAACGATTTTGATGAAATTGCATTTAAAGAGCTTTTTACCACCAATGCAGTTATAGCTGCGGCTCCAAAATGGGAAGAACAACTTAAAAATGCAAATCGCGAAGAACTTACCCAACTCCCTTGGATATATCCTGAACCTCTTTGTATATATCATCGTTTCATTAAAGATGTTTTTGATAACACCAAACAAAAACCGACTTGGGTTACCTCCAGTGCTACCGAAGATTCAACTATTGCATTGATAAAATCAGGCGTAGGTATTGCATTTGTTAGAGATGATGAAGCCGCGACTTTATTGGAAAAAGGAGAGATTGTAGTATATCCAAGTAAAACTTATTCATTGCCTTTGCGTATCGCTTATCTAAAATCGCGCGAAGAAGACCCTGTCATCAAAGCATTGCTAGAAATTATTGTTGAAAAGTTTGATGAATGAAAAAAATCATCACTTTAAATAGTCTGATAAAACATCAGACTTTTTGGCATTTCACACTAAACTTAGTAATATCAAATCAAGATAAAAACCAGTAATTAAACTTAGGAGTAATAAGAATGCCTCAACAAAATATAACTTTCCTCGGCTTGGGCACAATGGGGTATCCCATGGCAGGCTTTCTTGCAAAAAATGAAAACTATAATGTTACTGTATATAATCGTACGACTGCAAAAGCAGAGAAATGGGCTGCTGAATATACAGGTAATTATGCAGAAACAATTGAAGAAGCCGTCGCTAATGCTGATGTAGTAGTGAGTTGCGCTGGTAATGATAACGATGTGCGCGAAATTTACACTAAAGTTTTTAGTGCCGCCAAATCAGGCGCATTATTGATTGATCACACAACAACTTCAGCTACCCTCGCACGCGAATTATATGCTCAAGCGAAAACCTTAAACATGGAATTCTTAGATGCGCCAGTTTCTGGCGGGCAAGCTGGCGCTGAAGGTGGCGTATTAACAGTCATGGTAGGCGGTGATCAGAGCACTTTCGATAAGTGTTTAGATGTAATGAATTCATATGCTAAAGCAACCACCCTAATTGGCGGATCAGGTAAAGGCCAAGTTTTGAAAATGGTTAATCAGCTGTGCATTGCTGGTCTATTAGAAGGTCTATCTGAAGCATGGCGTTTAGCCAAAGCTTCGGATATTGAACCTGAGATGATGCTAAATGTGTTGCAACATGGCGCTGCAGGCTCATGGCAGATGGTTAATCGCACTAAGACTGCAATGAATAACGATTTTGATTTAGGCTTTGCAATTGATTGGATGCGTAAAGATCTAGCAATTTGTTTTGATGAAGCTGAGAAACTAGGAATTGATTTACCTACAGCAAAACAAGTCGATGCAAAGTACGCTGACTTGCAAAAACGCGGTTATGCTCGTGCTGACACATCAGTGCTATTCAAGCAATTTGACGACGAGAGCAGATAGTTGCAATGAAGAATTACCAAGGCAGTTGTCACTGTGGCAACGTGAATTTTCAATTCAAGCATGATGAAATCAAATCAGCCATGCGTTGTAATTGTTCTATTTGCGTTCGTAAAGGCGCAGTGATGACTGACTTTGTTATTCCACCAGATGA
>JBALXO010000016.1:0-16736 GCA_036960615.1 Cocleimonas sp.
GGGCTTTTTTATATTAGCTTTATTTGAATATTTCTAAGACATTTATAAATGTATAGCTATTAGATACCTCACATTTTCTCAATTAGAAAAATCAAATTTATGATAAATTAATTTAAACCTATTTGATTGTTCATTTAAAATAGTGACACTTTTATTCAGATTTTTAATCAATGCGATAATAATTAAAGAATCTCATAGAATAGTAATTCCGCTAATTTTTATATTTTTCCATAAATTTTATTCATTGTCCTAATTATAAAATTTTAAAATAACAGAGCACCTGTAAACAGGTGCTCTGTTAAACTAGACTACTGAGTAGGCGTAGTTCCGTCTTCATTCTTCTCCACAGACCGGCAATGTGAGTTTTGCCTTATCCTCGTCTGTCATTAAATCCACTTCAGCGAGCGTAATGCATTCGATGGTCACAGCATCACCATCGACCATTTCAGTTTTGGTTTCTGCAAAGCCTGGCATTGATAAACCCATTGCCAATAAAAGTGAAGTAGTAATTGCTGTCTTTTTGATAGTCATTTTTGACTCCTTATTAGTTTTAAAAAATAATATGAAACAATAACTTACATAAAATACTATCGAAGCTATTTTAAGAATAAGGCTGAAGACGAACCCCTCGCAACAAGCCTTAATCTTTTACATCATTGCTTCGGGAAATACGACTGAGGGTATTTTGTTTAGTTTCAATTATTTTTATCAGAAATGATAATCAGGTTGTTAGCTAATATTAAAAACTTGGTTTAAGTTGATGAATTAAATGACTAAAAACTGCTTAAAAATTAAGCAATTATTTATTAAAAAATATTGAAATTAATTTCTTAATAAATCAGTTTTACGTAAATTTTTATCAGTAAAAAGTTATTTTTTGTAAAAAAACTGGAGTAGTTTTAGAGTGAATAAAAGGATATAAATGTTAAAAAGTAAGTTTTATTTTTTTACTCAAATATTATTAATTGATGAATAAATTGAATCTTAAAATCACTAATTCCATATTCCAGTCAGCGCTATATTCTAAGTTTTAAAAGGTATTTTCAATATTAAATACTATAAATAGTAAAATTAACGCACATTTATTCAAAGTGTAAAATATTTGTGAAATATTACATATTTTTGTTTAAATCTTTACTATATTTATAATGGGCAAGTATAAGTATAAGTAAATGTATAAATATTATGTCATATACGTATATCTTAATTTGACTAGGAAGGTCGTTTAAAAAAGTTTACCAAGATTTAAATTCACTTTTAATCGTTAGATTCACAGTGATCATTACTTAGTCGTGATCGTTTTAACCCTACAAACAAAACTAAAGGCTGTTACTTATGAAAAAACTAAATCGATATCTTATAGGGATATTTTTAACATTATTATCATGCAGTGCATTTGCTGCTGAAGGGGACCCAAGTGCATTCAGTGCATTGCTTGCAGGCATAAGTAGTGGGGTAGATTCCTTTTTTAACGATTATTTAGGTTGGTTTGTTAATCTTATTTTTTATAGTGTTCCCATGGGCGGAACGAAGTTCCCATTAATCGTTGGTTGGTTATTCATAGCTGCGATAATTTTCACATTCTACTTTGGATTTGTTCAATTTAGACGAGCTGGTTTAGCTGTGGGTATTGTTAGTGGTAAATATTCTGATCCAAATTCGAAAGAAGATGGTGAGGTTTCTCACTTTCAAGCCTTAACAACAGCTTTATCGGGTACGGTTGGTTTAGGTAATATCGCTGGTGTGGGTGTCGCAGTAGCTATCGGTGGACCTGGCGCAACTTTCTGGATGATTATGTGTGGCCTTTTAGGTATGGCTTCTAAATTCTTCGAGTGTACTTTGGGTGTTAAATATAGAACTGTTTTACCATCAGGGGCTATCTCTGGTGGACCAATGTACTACTTACGTGATGCGATGGCTGAAAGAGGCTTTGCAGGTTTAGGTAAGTTCCTAGCTGTTGGTTTTGCTTTGATGTGTATTCTTGGCTCATTTGGTGGCGGTAATATGTTCCAGGCTAACCAAGCACATGCGATGTTAACTTATGCATTTGACGTTCCACCTGAATTCGGAATTATTACAGGTGTTGTTCTTGCAGCATTAGTATTCTCTGTAATTATCGGTGGTATGCCTTCAATTGCTTCAGTTACTGAGAAAGTTGTCCCTTACATGGCGGCCTTATATCTTGGTATGGGTTTGATTGTGATTGTCATGAATCTGGGACAAATCGGTGCGGCATTCTCTGCCATATTCGATGGTGCATTTACAGGCGCTGGCGTAGCAGGTGGAGTTATCGGAGCATTAATACAAGGTCTGAAACGTGCCACATTCTCTAATGAAGCGGGTATCGGTTCTGCGGCAATTGCTCACTCAGCAGTTAAAACAAAAGAGCCAATTACTGAAGGTTTAGTAGCAACACTTGAGCCATTCATTGATACAGTCGTTATTTGTACAATGACAGCATTAGTAATCACTATTGCAGGTTTGAATGTAGCTCCATTTGATGGTGCTGGCTTAACAGGTGTTCAGTTAACAGCTGCTTCGTTCTCATCATCAGTTGGTTTCTTCAAATACTTCCTTGCTCTAGCAGTTATCATGTTTGCATTCTCAACGATGATTTCATGGTCTTACTACGGTCTTAAAGCTTGGACTTACCTATTCGGTGAAGGCAAAGGCACAGAAATGATTTTTAAGATAATCTTCTGTCTGTTCGTTATTGTTGGCGCAACTATCCAGTTTGGTGCGGTAATCGACTTCTCTGATGCAGCAATATTTGCAATGTCTATCTTCAATATCATCGGTCTATATTTCTTAATGCCGATCGTTAAAGATGAATTAAATTCATTTGTTGCTCGTGTAAAATCAGGTGAAATCAAGAAGTTCAAATAATCGACAGTTATTCATGAATATGGATAACCGTTGCTTAATGTAAAATAAAAAGCCCACTTCGGTGGGCTTTTTTTATGAATTATATAATCATATTTCAAGAGGGTTAAATTATGAATATAAAAGATACTCCAATAGATTTAAGCAGAACCTTGATTCGTAAAGGTCCAAAGTTCAGGTCTCATACAGTTATATTTGATGAAAATACTGCTTACCTTAAACCCACCATCAGCTCACTGCTGTTCTGTGTTGTATATATTGTTGTTGGTTTATTTTTATTAATTCTTGCCGCGATTGTCTATTTTAAAAATAATCAGATCGATTTCGCCATCTTCTTAGGTGGATTTGGTATAGCTATAACAACATTTGGATTTACCTTAATACAACCCTTTATCAAACAAGTATTCTTTGATAAAGATACAGGTAAATTTAAGAACAATATTGATCGCTCCGTAAAGATCGCAAATATCGTCTCACTTCAAATACTCAATAAAATGATCACAAGTAAACACGGTCTTAGTTACCCTTGTTACGAGCTCAATATGTTAACTAAGAATGGACGTCGGGTTAATATTCTTAATCATAATGATCTTGAGCAATTAACTACTGATGCAGAAAAACTAGCGGTGTTTTTATCAGTTGAACTAATCGATTTACAGCGTGAAATAATTTTATAAGAACAACATTTCTGTTCAATTTTTTCAGTCTGAAAAAGTTAGCTGTTGCGTACGCCAAAATTCTTTCTTAGTGTCGTGATTAGAACTAAAAAAGCAGAGTTTAATCTTACATTAAAGTAATACTGCTCCTGTTTATGTTCAATTTTTTTGGCATTATCTTTTGGTAGTTAAAAAGACACCCACTCACTTTTACATATTTGTAAAATTCAGCACTTTCTTGTGTTTTTTTCGTCCTGATATGATCCTTTATGTATATAAATTTTCCAAAAATATATCAATTAATTACCAATATTGTTCCAATGTCTCTTTCGCTTTTGAAAAATAAAAATACCTTCTATCCTTTTTTATAATTTAATTTCATATTTTTACCTTAGCTAATTATTTTACTTAAAGTCATTTAAAAACAAATACTTAATAATAAAAATATTTTCTAAATTCATTTGTTTCTCCTTGTGTTTATCCTTTAAAAATAAATAATTTTAATTCTTTTTGAATCCAAAAAAATTAATCCTGCGTTTCTAATACCAACAACGGGACAAACAAGTCCTCACTTAAAACTTAAAGGTAAATATTATGAACATCAACACTAAAGCAATTATCGCAAGCACACTTCTTACAGCACTTTTCGCAGGTACTTCTGCAATAGCTGGAGACAATTCATATCTCTTTGAAGACGCATCTTATGCATCAACAACTGAGTCAGTAGTTGCACAGAAAGTCAGCTTACAAGTTGAAGCAATTGAAGCTGAAACTAATCGCTAAACTAAACATTATTTAATAAACAAATTAACTTAAATTAAACAAACTTAAAGGTATATAACATGAACACTAAAGCAATATTAGCAGGAACAATTCTTACAGCACTTTTCGCAGGTCAAACTGCAATCGCTGGAGACAACGATCACTTTATTGACGTAGCTGCAGCAAACACTCAATCATCAGTAGTTGCTCAAACAGTTAGCTTCCAAGCTCCAAAAGCAACAGTTGTAGGCGTTAACAGATAAGTTCAGATACATTTTTAACTCTCCCTCTTAGCCCTAGTTGATTTATGTCACTAGGGCTTTTTTGTGTCTGTATATTAAAGAAAAGTGGTACGCCTAAAACGGGCAAATAGTTGAGTTATTCGTTTATAAAACAAACAATAAGCTCACTAAAAAAAGTAAGGGTGTCTTTTTATATTAAATATCTTTAATTAAGCTGATTTGACGTCAAAATGTATCATGGTGTCGCGGTTGAAACCGACCCAATAGGGCTTTAGGCTAATAATGCTAGTATTAAATCGAAAATCCTAATTACCTAGCAAGAGTATAAATGTCATGGCAGATCCAAGTCGCAAACGTCGTAATCGTCGATCACGTGGAGAAAGTACTGAGGAAGCAGCACCAGCACCTGCGTATATTACTCGTCAGATTCCTGAATATGAAATTTTAGGTGAAGAAGGTCTTGCAACTCTAGAAGCCAATGCTGATAAAATTTTGGCAGAGACGGGCATTGACTTTAAAGATGATGCTGAAGCTTTGGAAATTTTCAGAGAAGCGGGTGCCTCAATAGAGGGCGAGCGCGTTCGTTTCCCTGTTGGCATGTGCCGTAAAATCATTATGGCAACTGCACAAAAGCAGTTTACTCAGCATGCGCGCAACCCAGCTCGTAATGTTGAAATTGGTGGTAAACACACAGTTTTAGTACCTGCTTATGGTAGCCCGTTTATTCGTAATTTAGACGAAGGTCGTCGTTACGCAACCATTGAAGACTTCCGTAATTTTGTAAAACTTGCGTATATGACTCCGCATCTGCATCACTCCGGTGGCACCATCTGTGAGCCTGTCGATATTCCTGTGAACAAGCGCCATTTTGATATGGTTTACACCCATATGAAGTATTCGGATAAGCCTTTCATGGGTTCGGTGACTGCACCAGAGCGTGCACAAGACACTGTCGACATGTGTAAGATTTTATTTGGCGATGACTATATGGACCCAGAAACGGGCAAACCTAAAACAGTCACTGTAAGTTTGATAAACGCCAACTCACCAATGACGTTTGATGACACCATGTTAGGTGCATTGAAGGTCTATGCGCGTAATAACCAAGCCTGTATTGTGTCGCCATTTATTCTTGCGGGTGCGATGTCTCCTGTAACGGTTGCGGGTACATGTGCGCAGTCATTGGCAGAAGCGATGGCTGGTATGACGCTTATTCAGTTGATTAATCCTGGCGCACCAATGATCTTTGGTACTTTTGCTAGTTCAATGTCAATGGCAACAGGAGCACCAACTTTCGGTACGCCAGAGCCAGCATTAGTGCTTAATGTAATGGCCTCTTTGGCACGTCGTTTAGAAGTGCCATTCCGCTCTGGTGGAGGTTTCTGTGGCTCAAAGATTGCGGATGCGCAAGCAGGTTATGAGTCTTCAAACTCAATCTGGCCAGCAATCAATGCAGGTGTGAATTTTGTATTACATACTGCAGGTTGGATGGAAGGAGGATTGGTAATGGGTTATGAAAAATTCATTATGGATTGCGACCAAGCTGGCATGCTCGCGACTTACGCTAAAGGCATCGATTTAACAGAAAATGGACAGGCGATGGACGCGATTGAAGAAGTTGGCCCAGGCGTTCACTTCTTAGGTTGCGCACATACTCAAGCGAATTTCCGTAATGCATTCTATCGTTCACCCATCGCGAATAACGAGAGTTTCGAACGTTGGAAAGAAGACGGTGAAAAAGATTTGGCAACAGTTGCGAATGAATACTACAAAAAACAATTGGCTGAATATGAATTCCCACCATTAGATCCTGAGATTGATGCAGCTCTGTTAGCATTTATTAAAGAAAGAAAAGAATCATTTGCGGACATGAATTACTAAACCTCATTACGAAATCAAATTACTAAATTCTAAATATGAGCAGTATTAGGCATTCTTTAGAATAAGGTTTTTATTGAATTTAAATCACAGTTTGGAGTTAAGTTATGGCACTTAGCAAAGAGCAAATAGCTCATTATCGTGAACACGGTTGGATAGCGCCCATAGATATTATGAGCGAAGCAGAAGCAGCGACTTTGGCGCAAACCTTAGAAGCTGCGGAAGCTAAATACCCAGAACATCTCCACTCTGAAAATCGCAATAACGCGCATCTAGCGTTTCCCTTTCTTGCAGATTTGGTCTTACATGAAAAAATCGTAGCCGCTGCAGCCTCTTTGGTCGGAGCGGATATGTCGTTGTGGAGTAGCGTGCTTTTCATCAAAGAGGCAAATTCAGGTTCATTCGTTAGTTGGCATCAAGATGCCACTTACATGGCTTTGAATTCAGATAATCACGTCACTGCTTGGATAGCACTCACGCCAAGCATCGAAGAAAGTGGTTGTGTTGCCGTGATTCCAGGAACGCATCGCGAAGGAATCGTCAAACACGAAGATACTTTTGGGGAAGATAATATCCTTACACGCGGACAAAAAGTGACACACATCGATGAGTCGCAAGCTATAAATCTCGAATTACGTCCTGGTCAAATGTCTCTGCATCATCCTTGGTTAGTGCATGGTTCTTTACCTAATAAAAGTAATCAACGGCGTATTGGCATCGCCATGCAATCTTATATGGGTGCTAATGTTAAGCCTGAGTATGGAGAGCATCATGTGATGCATATTCAAGGAGCTGCAGTTCCGGCGGAATTTATTCGGTCAAAACGACCTATTTATGAATGTGATGAAGAGGGGGTTTCAGTGCGTGAAGCTTCCAATAAAGCTTTCTCAGATGTGCTTTATGAAGGCGCTAAGGTAAGAAGAAAGCTCTAGTAATAAGCAATTTTATTGCTTGCTCAAAAGACATATCCGAATTTTTCTGCTGCTCTTATAGTATGGGTGTTTATTCTGCGTATTCGTTCATATCTCTACACTGCCTAAACTGAATTTTTTCTATTACTTGTTTGGTTCCTACGAAACCAAAATAGGCAAAAAGGTGGGGGGTGTATTTTTAAACGCAGCAGATAATAGATATAGTCATAATGAACCAACACTATTTAACAATAGCAGCAACAGTGAGTTGAATTATTGGCTGCAGTGATTGGATATTCGCTCCATTTTTTGCCTGTACTCCCATGCCCATCAGCATCGTATCTATAAAGTTGGCATATTCAATTACATTAATCTCTTTCGGGATTTCCCCTCTTTCTTGTTCAGCTTCAAGAACATTGATAACGAATTGATTATTATCATCGACAATATTGTGTAATGCAGAAGTAATCTGGACAGGTATCATTTCGCTACCTTCACAACTCGTTTTTACAAACAGGCATCCTTTGGGTAATGTTGAATCAGTCATCGATTCTGCAATCGAAGTCATGAAGTCGTAAAGTCGTTCTTTAAAAGGTAATTCTTCGGGATGACTTAGTTTTTTTAGGTGGGGATGGCCGTACTTTCTCATGTAAAAATCAAGCGATGACATAAAGAGTTGCTCTTTATTGCCAAAGGCCGAGTATAGACTAGGTTTATTTATCCCAAGGGTTTGAGTAAGTTCGGTAATAGATGTTCCTAAATAGCCGTTTTCCCAAAACAAGAACATGGCTTTTTCAAGCGCTTCGTCTTTATCAAAATTTCTTTTACGACCTAGTTTAGATCCAAGTTTAAGCGCAACTTCCATCGGTTACCATTCATATAAACATACTTCTTGACATTATGTACCGATGAGTATGAAATTGCAATTCTACTGATCGGTACATAATTAAAAGTTGATTTATTTTATTAGTCAGAAGTGTTGAAAGAAACAAGATAAATTTCATTCAAAGATAATTTAAATTACAAATCATTCAGAGTATAAACACTCGCATAGGGTTATAAAAAATGAGTCTTGGAAGCATCGTACGCCAGTTCTTAACCATTGGAATTATGAGTTTGTTACTTGGTGGTTTAGTGTGGGTTTTGTATTTTAAAGATGCCCAAACGGCAAATAATCAACCAGCTGCAGTTGCTTCGCCGCCTCCACCTATAGTTAATGTACAACTGATTAAAAATGAGCCTATTCAACTCTGGAAAGATTTTTCGGCACGCACTCAAGCAGTTGAAATAGTTGAAGTAAGACCTCAGGTAACAGGAATTATTACTAAAGTGTTATTTAAAGATGGAGAAATGGTCGAAGCAGGAAAAACCTTATTCCGTATCGATTCAGAGTCTTTCAGAAGTAATTCTAGCGCTGCACGATCTGAGTTAGCTGCTGCCAATGACCGCTTATCCTTAGCGCGAAAAGAGTTAAAGCGAAATAAAAACTTAATTAAATCTAACACCATACCAAGACGAGTTTATGATCAAAGTGTGAATGAATTTAATGTGGCTAAAGCGAATGTCAGTGGTGCAAAAGCACGCGTAAACAACGCTGGTATAAGCCTATCTTACACTGATATCAAAGCGCCGATTTCTGGACGAGTTGGACGTATCAATCTTAAAAAAGGTAATTTGGTCAATGCTGCCTCGGCACCTGTGATGACTACCATTGTGTCTACAACAGGTATTTACGCTGATTTTGAAGTTGATGAGCAGACTTATCTCAAACAAATTCGAAGTATAGCTAAAGACAGAAAAGCAGAAAGTGAAATACCTGTTAGATTAAATATAGAAAATGGCAAAAGCTATCAAGGAAATATCGATAGTTTTGATAATCGTATCGATACTTCATCTGGGACAATAAAAGCACGCGCATTTTTTAAAAATGAAGACAACTATCTCATTCCTGGCATGTTTGTAAATATTGAGTTGGGCAGTAAGCGACAACTTTCAGGTATTTTAATTCCTGAAAGGGCCGTCGGTACGGACCAAGATCGTAAATTTGTTTACATCGTTAATACTGAGAATAAGGTTGAATATCGAAAGGTAATACTGGGCGAGAACACACTCAGTAAACGCGTTATTGAGTCTGGTTTGGAAGTGGGTGATAAAGTCATTGTTGATGGTGTTATTCGCATTCGTCCGGGTATGCCTGTTGATCCTAAAGTTGTGGATAGTGTTTCTGCGAGCATTAAGTAATGAACATATCTTACTTTTTCATTAATAGACCAATCTTTGCGTCTGTTTTATCACTGTTGGTTTTTATTGCAGGTTTAATGGCGATGTTTCAGTTGCCGATTTCTGAATATCCAGAAGTCGCACCACCATCTGTGATTGTTTCAGCAGCATTTCCTGGTGCAAACCCTGCGGTTATTTCAGAGACTGTTGCGACGCCATTAGA
Source organism: Cocleimonas sp. (assembly GCA_036960615.1). Classification (GTDB taxonomy): domain Bacteria; phylum Pseudomonadota; class Gammaproteobacteria; order Thiotrichales; family Thiotrichaceae; genus Cocleimonas. The sequence goes on from JBALXO010000016.1 coordinate 9,776, forward strand.
AGAACAAATTAATGGTGTTGAAGACATGTTGTACATGAATTCGTTAGCATCAACTGATGGTAGATTATCAATAACGGTAACATTTGCCATTGGAACAGATCCTGATAAAGCACAGCAACTCGTACAAAATCGTGTTTCTCAAGCATTACCACGTCTGCCAGAAGTCACCCGACAACTAGGCGTCACCACAGTTAAAAGTTCGCCAGATTTGACTATGGTGGTACATATAAAATCACCTGACAATCGTTATGACGCCTTGTACTTACGCAACTATGCAAACCTCACCGTTAAAGATGAATTGGCAAAGGTTAAAGGCGTAGGACAAGTTCGCCTGTTTGGTTCTGGCGATTACGCTATGCGTATCTGGCTGGACCCAAATAAAATTGCCGAACGTGGGCTTACTGCAAACGAAGTAATCTCGGCTATTCGTAGTCAGAATGTACAAGTCGCAGGCGGTACTATAGGTGGCCCACCATATGCAGATGGCATTGCAGTACAACTGCCTGTAAATGTTCAAGGGCGACTAGAGAACGAAGAAGAGTTTAATAAAATTATTGTTAAACGAACGGCTAGCGGTGTGATTACAAGGCTTGAAGATGTCGCTCGTGTAGATTTAGATTCGCAAAGCTATTCTTTGCGCTCATTATTAAACAATCAACAAGCGGTCGCTGTGCCTATATTTGCAGCTCCTGGCGCAAATGCACTTAACATATCGAGGGATGTTCGTAGCACAATGGCAAAGCTACAAGAAAACATGCCTGAAGGTGTCAACTATTCAATCGTTTATGATCCTACGGTATTTGTGAAATCCTCTATTAATTCCGTGATTACGACCTTATTAGAAGCGGTCGCCTTAGTGGTTTTGGTCGTCATTATTTTCTTACAGAACTGGCGAGCGGCGATCATTCCGTTACTAGCAGTACCAGTATCAATTGTCGGTACCTTTGCCTTCATGCTGTTGTTTGGGTTTTCAATTAATGTGCTGTCTTTGTTTGGTTTAATTCTCGCCATCGGTATCGTGGTCGATGATGCCATTGTGGTGGTGGAAAACGTCGAGCGTAATATCGAGGAAGGCAAATCACCCAAAGAAGCCACTAAACAAGCGATGAAAGAGGTCACAGGTCCTATCATTGCAACTTCACTGGTATTGGCCAGTGTCTTTATCCCTATAGCATTTGTTAGTGGTCTAACCGGACAATTTTACCAACAGTTTGCGCTCACTATCGTTATTGCTACGTTTATTTCGACGTTTAATTCTTTAACGCTGAGTCCTGCGTTGGCGGCATTATTACTTAAAGATAAGAAACATCAAAAGGACTGGCTTACTAAAATTATTAATTTCTTCTTTGGTTGGTTCTTTAAAATCTTTAATTTCTTTTTTGGTGGGTTACAAAAAAGCTACAGTGCCAGTGTAGGTAGTTTATTTACGCGACACGTATTTTTGATGGGGCTGTTTTTTGTTGGTTTTCTTGTCCTCACTTATACTAGTTTCAATTTGGTTCCTAAGGGTTTTGTTCCTTCCCAAGACAAACAATACTTAATTAGTTTTGCTCAATTGCCAGCGGGTGCAACGCTAGAACGTACTGAGGCAGTAATTCGTAAAATGGGTGATATTGTGCTGGCTGAAGAAGGCGTTACAGGTGCAGTTCAATTTCCTGGCTTATCTGTTAATGGTTTTGTGAATTCGGCCAGTGCCGGCATTGTTTTTGTGACCCTGGATGATTTTGACAAACGCCTCAAACCAAACCTAAATGCTTTCGCGATTGCGCAACGTCTACAAGCAAAATTTGGTGCAATTGATGAAGCCTTTATTGCCATATTTCCACCACCCGCAGTGCGTGGTTTAGGTAATACTGGTGGTTTTAAATTACAAGTGGAGGACCGCACTAACTTAGGTTATGAAGCACTCGATAATGTAATGAATTCAGTAAAGCAAAAAGCTTACGCCGATCCTGCCTTAAGCAGAGTGTTTTCTAATTATAATATCAATGTTCCGCAGTTATTTGTCGATATTGACCGGACTAAAGTGCAGCAGTTGGGCATTCCTATTCAAGAAGTTTTCAGCACCATGCAGCTTTATTTGGGTTCGGCTTATGTCAATGACTTCAATAAATTTGGTCGTACCTATCAAGTTATCGCACAAGCAGATACAAAATTTCGTGCTGTTCCGTCTGATATATTGAATTTAAAGGTACGCAACAGCACAGGCGAAATGATTCCGTTAAGCAGCTTTGTGACGGTTGAAGAATCTTTCGGGCCAGAAACTGCCAGTCGTTATAATGCCTATCGTGCGGCTGATTTAAATGGCAATTCGGCGCCAGGTTACTCATCTGGGCAAGCTCAAGATGCTATTAGTAAAATTCTGAGAGAAACCTTGCCTCAGGGTATGGCCTTTGAATGGACCGAATTAACCTACCAACAGATTTTGGCTGGTAACAGCGCTATCTTTATATTTCCATTATGTATTTTGTTGGTATTTTTAGTACTGGCGGCGCAATACGAAAGTTTGACCATGCCGTTGGCGGTTATCTTAATTATTCCACTGGCGATCCTGTCTGCGATTGTTGGTATTAAAGTCACCGGAGGAGACAATAATGTATTTACCCAAATCTCGCTCTTTGTGCTCGCTGGGTTGGCGAGTAAAAATGCCATATTAATCGTGGAGTTTGCGATTGAGTTAGAGAAACAAGGTCGCACGATTGTTCAGGCTGCTGTTGAATCTTCACGTTTGCGTTTACGCCCGATTTTAATGACTTCCATTGCCTTTATTATGGGTGTGTTGCCATTAGTGTTAAGTACGGGTGCAGGTTCAGAAATGCGTCAAGCCATTGGTGTCGCTGTATTCTCTGGAATGATTGGTGTAACGGTATTTGGTTTGATATTCACACCTTTCTTTTATGTAGTGCTACGTAAATTCTCGGCAAGAGGAAAAAAGAATGAAAGTGCTGAAACAGAACTGATTCAGTAAATGGAGTCGATCATCCTATATTAGGAATAGATCATTGCACGAGAATGATTTTGGATCAAAATGGCTTAAGCTGAGCGAAGGAATCAATTGCTTTAGCTACCCAGTGAGGTGAGGCTTTAGCCGAAAAACTACCTATTTTCTCTTGAAAATTCAACGAATAGCCATGCTATCCTTCTTCTCTTTATGAAAGATCTATGTTGTGCGCTTATTTTTATCTCACTATAGTCTCGTGCAAGTATATCTCAGGAATTAGGGCTTAAATGACAAACCGTCAATCGAACATAATATTTTATAGCGTTATATCTCTTATTGTTTACGCACTAATAATACATTTTGCTTACCCAGAATATTTTGAGGATTTTTCAAAAAGCAAAGAAGAACTCTCAATAAAAAAAGCGATGAATAACGGAGAACATAAAAAAGCATTAACGCTTTATCAAGAAGTGATAAATGAAAGAATGAGCGACGATAATGCAAACAACTCTGAAACAGCTGTTATGTATGAAGATATGGCAAAATTGTATTTTTTACTTGGAAATAAAGCAGAAGAAAAGAATCATTATTTGAAGTCTTTAACTGTTAAAGAGCAATTGAAAAAAAATGACCTGTTCGGCTTTGCTAATACTTATGAGAAATTAGGATCACTTGCTGAGGAAGATAAACAATACGACCAAGCACAGATGTATTATGAAAAATCAATATTGCAAAGATTAGGTAATATAGATACAGATAAAAAAGAAGATAAGGGTATGATTTCAGGTATGCATCAAGCTCGACTAGATTATATAAGGTTAAACAATGAAGCGACTATAGCTACATTTAAAAAATTAGGAGCAATACACAATCTTAAAAAAGAATTCTCTATTGCAAAAAAATATTATGAACAGGCATTAACAGCCAGCAAATTAACTTTTGGAGAAGAGGATGTTAAAACCATGGAAATAATGCACTTAATGAAGCGATTAGCGCTTTAAGCAATAAAAACGAGTCGGCATTTAATTTGAGAAGTTTTTATTTTCCTAATTGTTTAGCAACAATATTTTATTCGTAAAGCTTAATCTCCTATCTTAAGATGGTATCTTATCTTTGCTAGATTAAATAAAGGAATACAATGCCCCATAGAAAAATTGATCTATTACTTGAAGAGTATGGCGAAAGCCATCAAAACAAAACTAATAAGAAGATTCATTGGGTCTGTGTGCCAGTGATTGTTTGGTGTGTGTTAGCGTTGATTTCTGAAATCCCATTTCCAGTTTCAATCTATGGTATAAACTGGCTTTCAATTATTCTGATATTAGTCATTGCTTACTATTTCTTTTTATCAAAGTCTCTCACCATTGGTTTTATCCTCATTTCAGCGCTCTCTTACTGGTCTATTTCAGTATATAACAACAACTTTTCTTTACCTCTTTGGTTATTCGCTCTTGGTTTATTTGTATTGGCGTGGATTGGTCAGTTCTGGGGACATAAAATCGAAGGCAAAAAACCTTCGTTTTTTAAAGATATTCAATTTCTTATGATAGGACCTGCCTGGTTACTTAGCTTTATTTATAAGCGTTTAGGTATTAATTACTAGTTACTTAAAAACCGATAAAAAGTGAGGGGTGTCTTTTTTTTAAAAATGCTCGCTTCTAACGTTCGGTTTTATTCATCGATACGATATAAACAACTCATTTTACTAATTTAAACATAAGGTCTATTGTATTAAGCATGAACAATGACTTTGTTCGATAAGATAACTCTCTATAACTAATAAAAGGAGCTTGACGAAAATGAATGATCGCGGAAGTGACATAAGTAAATGTCCTGTAATGGGTGGCAATAGCCAACAAGCGGGGGCAAGTACAGCAAACCAACATTGGTTTCCTGAGCAATTAAATCTAAAAATTCTTGATCAGCACAGTGCAGCATCAAACCCAATGGGTGAAGATTTTGATTATGCAGAAGCATTCAAGACTCTAGATCTTGAAGCAGTAAGACAAGATTTATATGCGTTAATGACAGATTCTCAAGAGTGGTGGCCAGCAGACTACGGTCACTATGGTCCATTCTTTATTCGTATGGCTTGGCACAGTGCAGGTACATATCGTGTAGGTGATGGTCGTGCTGGTGCAGGTACAGGCAACCAACGTTTTGCGCCATTAAATAGCTGGCCAGATAATGTTAACTTGGATAAAGCACGCAGATTGCTTTGGCCAATTAAGCAAAAATACGGCAACAAGCTTTCATGGGCTGACTTAATGATTCTTACAGGAAACGCTGCTTTAGAATCTATGGGCTTTAAAACCTATGGTTTTGCAGGCGGACGTGCTGATATCTGGGCGCCAGAAGAAGATATTTATTGGGGTCCAGAAGATGAGTGGTTGGCAGATGAACGCTACGCTGGCGATCGCGAATTATCAGGTAATCTTGGTGCGGTACAAATGGGTTTGATTTATGTGAATCCTGAAGGACCTAACGGTAATCCTGATCCTCAATTATCTGCCAATGATATTCGAGAAACGTTTAGACGTATGGCGATGAACGACGAAGAAACTGTTGCTCTAGCAGCAGGTGGTCACACCTTTGGCAAGGCACATGGTATTGATGATCCTGACAAATATGTCGGCCCTGCACCAGAAGGCGCTACGATGGAAGAACAAGGTATTGGTTGGGTAAATACACTTGGTACTGGTAGTGGTGCTGATACTATCTCAAGTGGTATCGAAGGAGCTTGGACAACGACTCCAACTAAATGGGATAACGACTACTTTGATACTCTTTTCGGTTATGAATGGGAGTTAAGTAAAAGTGGTGCAGGTGCTCAACAATGGACGCCAACAGACGCGTCTGCTAAAACTACCGTGCCTGATGCTCATTTAGAAGGCGTTACACATGCGCCGATGATGACTACTGCTGATATGGCAATGAGAGTGGACCCTGCTTATGAGAAGATCTCAAGACGATTCCATGAGAATTTTGATGAATTCGCAGAAGCGTTTGGCAAAGCTTGGTACAAGCTTACGCATCGTGATATGGGACCTCATGTTCGTGGCCTTGGTTCATTAGTTCCGACTGAGCCTGAGTTATGGCAAGACCCTGTGCCATCTGTTGATCATGGATTAGTGAATGATCAAGATGTTGCTGATTTGAAAGCTAAGGTTTTAGCTTCTGGTTTATCAGTATCACAATTAGCTGAAACAGCGTGGGCATCGGCAGCAACTTTCCGCGGTAGTGATATGCGCGGTGGTGCTAATGGAGCACGTATTAGTTTGGTTCCACAGAAAGATTGGGAAGTGAATAATCCTGATCAATTAGCTAAAGTGCTAACTACGTTAGAAAGTATTCAGAGTGATTTCAATAAGGCTCAGTCGGGCAGTGGTCTTCAAAAGAAAGCAATCTCGCTGGCTGATCTCATCGTACTAGCAGGCAGCGCGGCAGTTGAGCAAGCAGCGAAGAATGCAGGCCAAAATATTACTGTTCCATTTATAGCAGGACGTACAGATGCGACTCAAGATCAAACGGATGTTGAATCTGTATCTTGGTTACAACTGAAAGCAGATGGATTTCGTAACTTCATGGGAGCTGGTGTTGCAAGTACAAGCAAGCGTAAGCCTACTGAAATGTTAGTGGATCGCGCACAGCTTTTGACGCTTTCAGCACCAGAAATGACGGTGTTAGTTGGTGGAATGCGAGTGATGAACCTCAATGCGGATAAATCTGCAAACGGTGTGTTCACGGATAAATCAGACACTTTATCCAATGATTTCTTCGTCAACTTGCTAGATATGAGTACTAAATGGACTCAGACAGGACAGTATGCTTATGAAGGTACTGATCGTGCGACAGGTGCTGCTAAATGGACTGCGACTGATGTTGATTTGGTATTCGGTTCAAACTCTATCTTGCGTGCTGTTGTGGAGGTTTATGCAGCGGATGATGGACAAGCTAAGTTTGTAGAAGATTTTGTTGCCGCATGGACTAAGGTGATGAATCTCGATCGTTTTGATCTTG
>JBALXO010000016.1:16836-33389 GCA_036960615.1 Cocleimonas sp.
CGCTATCATGCACCCATGTCATCCATTGATCACTTACAACTATTAGATTTTGCTGGTGTTGCCGTATTTGCAGCAACAGGTGCTTTGGCCGCCTCACGCAAACAGCTAGATATCGTTGGCTTTATTTTTCTTGCCTCAATTACAGGCATTGGTGGTGGTACGCTTCGTGATCTAATCTTGGGTAAACTCCCTGTATTTTGGATTCAACAACCTGCATTTATAGGTGTTTGTGTACTTATTGCTGTTGGGGTTTTCTTTACTGCTCACTTGGTCGAATACCGATATCGTCTACTCTTATGGTTGGATGCTTTGGGTCTAGCTTCTTATTGTGTAATGGGCACTATGATCGGTCTGGATTATGGCGTTTCACCCTTTGCTGCGATTGTTACTGGGGTAATGACAGCAACCTTTGGAGGCATATTTCGTGATGTTATCTCAGGTGAAAAATCCATACTATTAAGTGATGAAATTTATATCAGTGCAGCGTTATTAGGTGCCACTAGTTTTGCATTATTGATGAGCATTCAAATAGATAAAAATATCGCTATCACTATTGGAGTCTTATTAGCTTTTGCATTGAGAGCCGCGGCACTATTATTTGGCTGGACTACGCCTCGATACAGGTCACGCAAAGGACGTAAAATAAAGTAAAACCCCTTAAAAGTAGAGGGGTGTAAAAATAATCTGACCCAGAATTTAAATAACAGGAGGCCAATATCAAAGAATGTAATTCATGCGGTAAATGTTGTATTAAATACAGCAATGGTCAGCTTTCTGCAACGAGCGATGAAATTGGGTACTGGGATGTATTTCGACCAGAAATAGCGGAGTATGTCAGCAATGGAAAAATCTGGGCTGATCCTGCTTCGGGTGAGCTTATCGAATTATGTCCATGGTTAAGAAAGGCGCCTGATTCGAAAGTATATACCTGTGATATCTATTACGATCGCCCTGAAGATTGTCAGTTCTATCCATCAAATATCGCGGAGATGGTTAGAGATGAATGTGAAATGCTAGAAGCCATCGACATTAAAAATCCTAAAAAAGCCCAACAGGATTTGGATAAAATTATGGCAGACAGTCGACAACCATAAAGTGTCGAAAAGTAGGGGGGTGTACTTTACCTGCTTCTGCAACTAACTTGTGTAACTGCCCGTATATCTATTCTATCGGATAGAATAATGCATTTAAATTAATGTTTGCTTTTTGTTCGTTTAAATAATAATATTAGAACATATTACAAACAATGATCATAAAGGGCTTACACATGAATAATCGTATTACAAAAATTAAAACAGCTTTCGCAACAAAACCATCAAATGCATTCATATTATTTTTAACTGGGTTCTTCTTTGTAAAAACCATGTTACTTATTATGCTTTATTCGAGTCATCCATACGGTGGATGGGAAACGGGTATAGGTACCTTTACAACAAGTTCCATATTAATGAGTTCGATACTTGTACTATCTCTCTGTTTAATTGCTTTATGGCGATCTGCTTCAACAACTAAAAGGTCTCAAGTGGAACTTAGTATTCCCGAGTACATGCTTGCCCCAGCGTATTAATATGCTTGACGAATGAGTTTTTTTAAACATTAAATTAGCAAGTTCTATATACGAAAAAGCCACTTTTTAAGTGGCTTTTTCGTGCTCTTCGGCTTTGTAAAACAGGTAAAAAGTAGGGGGGGGGCTTTTTAGTATCCTAAAACTCTCCGAATCCGCTATTATTCCGCTAAGACTGATCTAAATATCACCAACCACTAAAGCCAAATCATTGAGTGTCCATAGTGCGGGACGTAGATTGACTCAAAAGCGGTAGCAAACAGGTTTAAAAATATGAATGAAATTATTTGTCCAAATTGTAAAAAGGCTTTCAAAGTAGATGAAGCAGGCTTTGCGGACATTCTTAAGCAAGTTCGTGACCATCAGTTTGAAGAGGAACTAACAAATCGCCTCGCTCTTGCAGATAAAGAAAAAGATAATGCCGTTAAACTTGCAGAAGCTAATATCAAAAATACTTTACAAGGTGAACTAGCAAATAAGGACAAACAATTAGCTGAATTAAAAGCTAGAAGTGATTATGAACTTGCTGAAAAATTAGCGAAGAAAGAGACAGAAATCGCTGAAATGAAATCAAGCATTCAGAATGCTGAAACACAGAAAAAACTTGAAGTTTCTGAGGCTGTTAAAGTAATAGAAAAAGAGCGTGATGATCTTACTAATAATTTAAAAATAAAAGAAAATGAAAAAGAAATGCTTGAAATATCGATTAAAGAAACTTTTTCAAAAGAACTCACTGTAAAAGATCAAACTATAAAAATGAAAGATGAAGAAATTGATCGCCTGAAAGACTTTAAGCAGAAACTTTCAACAAAAATGGTCGGTGAGACGTTAGAGCAACATTGTGAAGTAGAATTCAATAAACTCCGAGCAACTGCCTTTCAGAACGCTTATTTCGAAAAAGATAATGATTCAAAAGGGGGCAGTAAAGGTGATTTCATTTATAAAGAATCTGATGGTGCAGGAAATGAAATTATTTCAATTATGTTTGAAATGAAAAATGAGAATGATGAAACGACTACTAAAAAAAGGAATGAAGATTTCTTTGCAAAACTAGATAAAGATCGTAAAGATAAGGATTGTGAATATGCAGTTTTAGTCTCTCTTTTGGAATCGGAAAACGAATTCTACAATACAGGTATAGTTGATGTTTCTCATAAGTTTGGGAAAATGTACGTAGTACGTCCTCAATTCTTTATCCCTATTATCACACTGCTCAAAAATGCAGCAATGAATTCTATGAAGTACAAAGCTGAATTAAACTTAATGAGAAGTGAAAACTTAGATATCACTAATTTTGAAGAAAAAATAGATACATTTAAAACTGGGTTTGCTAAGAATTATGATTTAGCTAGTCGTAAATTTAAAACAGCGATTGATGAAATTGATAAAACCATTGGTCATCTTCAAAAAACAAAAGATGCGCTGTTGTCATCTGAAAACAACTTACGTTTGGCTAATAATAAATCCGATGATTTAACCATTAAAAAGTTAACTCATGGAAATCCTACAATGAAAGCAAAATTTGATGAACTAAATGAAAAATCTAAATAATAAAAACGATACCTCAATTAAATTTTATGTATAACAAAACTAGTCTTGAAAGTAAGTAGATGACAGTTTTTCTAGACAGTTTTATTTTTTCATTATCCGTTACGGCACCTATTTTTATCGTGCTGTTAATGGGTATCTATCTGAAACGTATTAACTTTATCAACGACGAATTCATTAACGTTAGTTCGAAGATTGTTTTTAACATTGCTTTGCCGTTATTGTTGTTTTTCACCATCGTCAAATCACCGCTATCTGAAGTTACTAATCTGCCGATGATTCTTTATGGTCTCGCGGCAACTTTATGTGTCTTTGTTATTCTGGAATGGTGGGCTAAACGACTCGAACCGTTGGCTGATCGAGGCGTTTTCGTACAAGGAGCGTTTCGTGGTAATTTGGGTTTTATTGGCTTAGCCTATTGTGTAAATGCTTATGGTGAGGCGGGGTTGATAGCTGCTTCTTTGTATATTGGGTTTGTAACCACCTTATATAATGTCTTGGGTATAGTGACTTTAAACCGTGCTATGGGTCAGGGTTCTAATATTCTTACAATCAGTAAGAGTGTTATTAAGAATCCCTTAATTATTGGTATCTTAGCGGCATTTTTGTTTTCTACGCTACAGATACCCATTCCTGAATTTGCAGAAAGAGCAGGTGGGTACTTTGCTAATTTAACCTTACCTTTGGCATTGCTGTGCACTGGCGGTTCTCTCAATTTTCAAGAACTAAAATCTAATCCTAGGAAAACCTTTTATGCTTCTTTTGCTAAGTTAGTAATAGTACCGTTTGCTATTACCTTAGGAGGTTATCTATTCGGTTTTCGTGGTATTGATTTAGGTGTTTTATTTTTAATGTCATCTGCTCCCACTGCAACTGTGAGTTTTATTATGGTGAAAGGCATGGGAGGTAATTACAAACTAGCGGCAAACATAATCGCTATGACTGCCTTGGGTGCTCTGATTAGTGTGAGCGTCGGTATTTTGATCTTACGTAGTTTCAATTTGATGTAACTAAATTAGCTGTATTTTATTGAACTAGAAAGACAAATAGCTAAAAAGTAGGGGGGTGTCTTTTTAATATTTCATTTCATAACGTTTACTTATACTTATAAAAATAATAAGAATCGGTTACGACTATTTAAGATTGATTAGGCATAACTAATGGTTATACTTTCGCTTTATGCATATAACTATCAGACAACTCCAAATAATCGAAGCGATTGTACAAACCCATAGCTACTCTCTTGCAGCGGAACGTTTATATATGACGCAACCTGCTATCTCAATGCAGATGAAGCAGCTGGAACATAATATCGGAGTAAAACTCTTTGAAAGACAAGGTAAGCGCATTGTTTTATCTTCTGCAGGGCAAGATATCCATCCGCTAATTCAACGTTTAATTACTAACTATGATGACTTACTGGAAGGTATCCATTCAGCCAAGGATTTACACAAAGGTCGAATTAAAGTATCAGCTACGACCACTTCAAATCATCTTATTACCCAAATGATTGCACAGTTTTCTAAAACGAATAAAAATATTACGGTGTCACTAAAAATCACTAACCGTGAAGCACTGATCAAACAGTTACAAGATTTTGAACCTGATATTGTGTTAATGGGCGAGCCGCCAGCCAAGTTAGATTTGCTTTCTGAACGTCTGATTCCAAATTCCTTAGTGGTGATTGCTGATCCTGAACATCATCTTGCAGAAAAGAAGAATATTCCTTTGGCTAAGATTGCCGATGAAGATTTAATTTTAAGAGAACCTGGCTCAGGAACTAGAAATGCTATTGAAAAGCACTTTAGAAGCAAAAATACTGAATTTAACAGCAGTCTAGAACTAGGCAGTAATGAAGCGATCAAACACGCAGTTTCTGCTGGTCTTGGTATTGCTGTAGTTTCATTACATAGTATTTTATTGGAACTAGAAGCTAATAAATTGGTTATTTTGGATGTGGTCGATTTTCCGATTAATAGCTATTGGCATATAGTTAAACGCAAAGGAAAACACTTACATCCTGCAGCTAAAGAATTCCAAGATTTCATCTTAAAAGAATCAATTTTATACATGGATAGTTATAAGCAATTCATAGATTAATATTTATGTGATATCAGTGTTGGCCATTCAAAAATAGTGATGTAGAAAGTTTTCAAGCATATGAATACGCGATTCTTATAAGATTATTTTACTTATAAGTTGATATTTATAATATGCACTTATATTTCCGTAAAAATTATTTTAATAAGCAAAGTCTATTTAATGTTGTTTTGGTATAACTAATAATTATACTTGGGTGCATGCATATAACTATTAGACAACTCCAAATAATCGAAGCTATTGTACAAACTCATAGTTACTCTCTAGCAGCAGAGCGATTGTATATGACCCAACCTGCGATCTCGATGCAGATTAAACAATTGGAACATAACATTGGAGTGAAACTATTTGAAAGGCAAGGTAAGCGCATTGTTTTGTCTTCTGCAGGACAAGACATCCACCCGCAAATTCAACGTTTGATCACCAATTACGATGATCTGCTTGGTGATATTAAAGATACTAAAGATTTACATAAGGGCCGAATTAAAGTTTCTGCAACAACTACGGCAAACCACCTTGTTACTCAAATGATTGCTCAGTTTTCTAAGACTAATAAGAACATCACTGTAACGCTTAAAATCACCAATCGTCAAACTTTAATCAAACAGTTACAAGATTTTGAACCCGATATCGTAATAATGGGAGAACCACCTACCAAACTGGATGTAATAGCAGAGCGCCTAATTCCTAATTCCTTCGTTGCAATAGCTGCCCCAGAGCATCATCTAGCAAAAAAGAAGAATATTACTTTAGCTGAGATTGCTGATGAAGATCTGATTTTAAGAGAGTCGGGTTCTGGAACACGAGCAGTCATTGAAAGTCACTTTAAAAGTAACAATATTGATTTTAATAGCAGTCTAGAAATGGGCAGTAATGAATCAATTAAACATGCTGTTTCCGCTGGTCTTGGTATTGGTGCTGTTTCAATGCATAGTATTTTGTTAGAGCTTGAAGCGAATAGATTGGTTATTTTGGATGTGGAAGATTTTCCGATTAATAACTATTGGCATATTATAAAGCGTAAGGGAAAACACTTACATCCTGCAGCTAAGCAATTCCAAGACTTTATTGTAAAAGAATCCGTTTTATATATGGATAGCTATAAACAGTTCATTGATTAACAAGTACGTTATAGACGTAAGAATCTCTAAAAATAAAAAGTCTAAGTTTCACTAATATGGTAATTTAAGTAATCATTTACAAACGTATATTGGACAATCATGAATACTAAAGAATACCTTGAAAAATTAGAGCAGACTCCTGAACTATTAGAATTCAGCGAGCTAATGGATGTTATCGAAAGCGAATATAACTTCACTCCATCTGATTTTAAAAATGGGGATTTAGAGAGCTTAGAAAATGAAAATATGGGTTCTTGTAAGATCTTTTCATTCGGACAACTACACGGTTTAACTGCAGAGCAAACTCTGGCATGTTTTGGTGCTTACTACCGAAATGATGTATTGCAAAACCCAGATGGAGAAGATCACCAAAATATCCGTAACTTTATGCAAACAGGTTGGAATGGTGTGGTGTTTAGTCAAACAGCTTTAGCAGATAAAAGCTAAAGTAAAATATAATAAAAGTTGTACTTACTTAGATATTCTAGACTGAAAATATCTCTAATAACGACCCAAAGAGATAGACCTGATAGCCCTTTAGGGATAATAAATAAGCGTAAGCTGATAGTGTAAACTGCCCTTATGGGTCGTATTTATATATCAGCAGGTCATAAATCATCGGGTAAAACTACTTTATCGATAGGCCTGTGTGCGTCATTATCGCAACAAGGTAAAAGAATTCAGCCTTTCAAAAAAGGTCCTGATTATATTGACCCTTTATGGCTAGGTAATGCAAGCAGCATTAATAAACCACGCCAATGTTACAACCTTGATTTTAATACTCAGTCATCCGACGAGATTATTCATACGCTCAATCATTATGGCACTGATGCCGATATCAGTATTATTGAAGGTAATAAAGGTCTATACGATGGTGTTGCCTTAAATGGCAGCGACAGCAATGCAGCGATGGCTAAGCTGACTCAGTCGCCTGTCATTTTGGTTATAGATGCGCGCGGTGTTACACGGGGTGTTGCACCTTTGCTTCTAGGTTATCAACACTTTGATAAAGATATTAATATCGCAGGTGTGATTTATAATTTTTGTGGCGGTGCCAGGCATGAACAAAAATTGCGTGCTGTGACTGAAGAATATACTGATATTCCTGTTTTTGGCATGTTGAGAAAAAGCAATTCAATGGATTTAGCTGAGCGCCATCTCGGTTTAATGCCTAGTAACGAAACTAAAGATGCAAAACGAAGAATCAGCGAAATAGCTCAATTTGTTACTGGTTCTGTTGATCTATCTAAAGTCATCGAATGCGCAGATTCTGCTGAAATTTTACCTGATGCTGAGCAAACATTAATTGTAAATACATCGCTAATAAAGACCAAAGACCATATCAAACTTCGAATTGGAATTTGTGAAGATGCAGCTTTTGGTTTTTATTATGCTGATGACAAGCAAGCATTAACAAATGCTGGAGCTGAGTTAATTTCAATCAACACTCTGAATGATGATGCCTTGCCCAATGATTTAGATGGGCTATTTATCGGTGGTGGTTTTCCAGAAACTCAAATGAAAGCGCTCGAAGCTAATGAAAGTATGCGTGAAAGTATTCATGATGCTATTGAGGCAGGTCTGCCTACTTATGCTGAATGCGGTGGACTCATGTATTTGAGCGAGTCTATTCATTGGAACAACGAATTTGCAGAGATGGTGGGGATTATTCCTGCTAATGCACAAATGAATAAAAAACCACAGGGTAGGGGCTATGTTAAACTCGAAGAAACTGATGACATGCCTTGGATCAATACTATAGATAATAGTGATTTGTTGAGTCATGATAATGACGCTATATCATCACTAGCTCCGTCAATAAATGCACATGAATTCCATTACTCTTCATTGGAAAATGTTAATGAAAAAGGAACATTCGCATTTAAAGTTAAACGCGGTGTCGGTATAACTGGAGAGCATGATGGTTGGGTTTATAAAAATCTAGTGGCTAATTATTCACATATACGTCACACCAATGCGTTTCCATGGGCGAATCGATTTATTGCATTTATTCGAACTAAGGCAACTACCAATGATGAAGCAGTTCATAAATTAGCGAATATTAATGAAGACTAAATATGATTAAAGTATCAGATGCAGCAGCCAAACAAGTCAAAATTTCACTCGAAGAAATGGGTGATGCAGAAGTACCCTTAAGAATTGCCATTAAGGTCCAAGAAAATGGCTCTTTTCACTACAATATGGGATTTGATGCAAATGTTAATGAAGGTGATAAAACCTTTGATGAAAAACGCATTACATTTGTAGTCGATGCCGCCACTTTACCTCTTATTGGTGGAATGGAAATGGACTTTGTTGAGATTGAAGATGAGTTACAAATTGTATTTTTAAATCCAAATGATCCTTTTTTCAAGCCACCTGTAGGATAATAAAACGTTAAAGACTATGTCTGAGTCTAAACAAATTAATCAAACGAAGCTGTTCGAGATATCACTAATAAGTAGACTTGTGTTTATTATCTTTTTACTTGTTTTCGTTACGACTGGTTTAACTGCGCTTTGGTTACTTAATGCCAATAGCAACTCACAACCTTTGATTTCTATTGTGACTATTTCAGGCTTAATTTCAGGCATTGGTCTGTTGTTGATGGCTTATTTTTCGTGGCGTCACTTTTCGACGTTTTGCTTGGATATCAATCAATGGGCTAATCACTTAATAAAAGGGGATTTAAGTTCAAGAATGGTAGTAGAAGGTAAAACTACATCTGGGGAAATTCGTTCTCTAATTAATAAGATTTCAGATGATTATCAATCTCTTTCGATTTTTGAACAGCAGCGATTTACGAGACAGGCAGAACGCATTGAACAGAAAAAATATTATTTAGGTGTTCTCTATGATGTTTCAAGAACGATTAATAAATCCAATAATTTAGAAGATTTATTACAACGATTTTTGCATACATTAACCTCTGTAGTGAAGGCTAAAGCAGCCACGGTAAGGTTACTGGATAAAGACGATCAGATGCGCTTGGTTGCTAGTATAGGACTTAGCGATGAAATCATTGAACTCGAAGACACTATGCCATCACCTGATTGTTTATGCGGTGTTGCTTTAAAAGATGCTAGAGTGATGATTAACAGCAATGTGGAAAAATGTGGTTTGATTGTTGGTAAGCAGTTCTTCGATGACGAAGAAGATATAGAAATGCTGGCTATTCCATTGCAGTATAGAGATAAAACCTTAGGTGTTTATAATTTATTTGTGCACCGAAAAGAACATGACTTCCTCGAAGGCGAACACGAATTATTGGTTAGTATTGGTCAGCATCTTGGGATGGCAATAGAGCAAGCCGGCGTTGAAGAGGATGCTAGAACCTTATCAATTATCGAAGAACGAACGCGAATGGCGCATGAATTACATGACTCATTAGCGCAAACTTTGGCAACTTTAAGAATTAAGGTGAGGCTCTTTGATGATTCAATGCACCAAGCCGATAAAATTGATGAAAGTACGATTTGGCATGAATTGAGTGGCTTAGAAGAAATCATTGATAATGCCTATGCAGAACTTCGTAGTTTGATTACGCATTTTCGTGCGCCTATTGACGGTAAAGGTGTAGTTAGATCAGTCGAACGTTTAAGTGAACGTTTTAAGCTAGAAACAGATATCGAAGTTTTCTTTTATCATAATTGGGAATTGAAAAACTTAGATCGAGATATTGAAATTGATGTCATTCGTATCGTCCAAGAGGCTTTAGCGAATGTTAAAAAGCATGCACAGGCTGATAATGTGCGTATTTTGATGATTAGTACTGAAGACGGACACTGCAGTGTATTGGTTGAAGATGATGGAATTGGTATTGATGAAACTATGGTTGAATCCGAAAATAAGCCAGATAATCATATTGGTCTATCTGTAATGCGTGAACGAGCTGCACGTATTAATGGCGAAATTCAGTACGATGATGATGATGGCGAAGGTACTTTGGTACAGTTGAACTTTGAAATCCCTATGAACCATGACTCGGTAAGTATAAATAACTTAAATTAATACAGTCTTGATCTTATAGATACTCCAAACTTGATAAATAACAGGAACAATAAAGCGAATAAAATATGAATGAAAGAATCTTACTTATTGATGATCACACGTTATTTAGAGCAGGCCTGCGGGATCTGCTAACCCGTCGAAATATTGAAGTTGTTGCTGATGTTGGTGAGGGCTCCGAAGGCGTTAAGATAGCTGCTGAACAAGCCTTAGATAAACCTTTGGATATTGTGTTGTTAGACATGCGTATGCCACAAATGGATGGTATTAGCGTATTAAAGATACTCAAAGCAGCTCATCCTAATTTACCCGTTGCAATGCTAACTACCAGTAGTGATGAGAGTGATTTAGTAGGGGCATTGCGTAATGGGGCGCAAGGTTATTTATTAAAAGACATGGAACCTGATGAGTTAGTTGTTTCTTTAAGAGAAATCGTTGGTGGCAAAACGGTAGTTGCACCTGACTTAGCTCCCGTCTTAGCAAGTGCAGTGCAGGGTGATAGCTCTGACAGTCATGCAGAAAAGGAAAAAGAAGATCCGTTTGCAGTTCTTACACCTCGTGAATTTGAGATTCTTACTTTATTAGCGGAAGGACAAAGCAATAAAGTCATAGCAAGAAATTTGGGTATTTCAGACGGTACAGTCAAACTTCATGTAAAGGCTATTCTGCGTAAGCTTAATATTAGCTCAAGGATTACTGCGGCTGTTATGGCCGTAGAGCACGGAGTGAAGAAAACCCCAATTACGATGCCGGGTAAGCGTGATTAGTTTTATTGATGATATTTATTGTTAGTGGTACTTAGAAAACCACTTATATTTAGAATAAAAAAAGCGAGCCGAAGCTCGCTTTTATCTTGGGTCATCAACAATACCCCCGTAAAATTGATAACCATCATTGTTGTTAGCCCGATAACTCAGCTCCCCAATAGTCGGCCGAAATTATGGAACAATGACTTGTTCAGCAGTTGTAAGAGGAATCCATAAATGAGTCATGAGTGTATTTGACTTCGTTATTATTTTTATTAGTTTGGTTTTCCCTGTTCAACAAAAGCCACACCACAAACCCCTTTGAAAAGTGACTTTCTTGCTGAAGTTGTATATAGAATACCTTTATAAGCCTGAATCAAAGCTGAATGGACTAAAAAACTGTCAAATAGTTTCTGATGATAGGTTTAATTATAATTATATCAATAACTTATGTTTTTTTAATATTCAGATAAATGGTTTTTAGTTATTGTTGGTAATAAATAGAGCGGGGTCTATGGCATTTCCATTCATGTAGACCGACCAATGCAGATGCGCACCTGTGACTCTCCCTGTTTTACCGACACGCGCAATAACTTCACCTCGCTTGACTTGCTGACCTTCTTTTACATGCGTTTTACTTAAATGCGCGTACAGGCTGATCAAGCCATTTCCATGATCTAGATAAATAACCTTACCGGTAAAAAACAAATCACCTACGAAAATGATTCGACCTGCTTCAGCTGCTTTAATTTTTTTTCCTTCAGCTGCGGCAATGTCCATGCCACTATGAGGATTACGTTTTTGTTTATTTAAAATGCGTCTCAGGCCAAAACGGCCACTGTCTCTTCCAGCTACTGGTTTGATAAAATTCATTCTTGGTGAGTTAGCGGAGAAAGTATTCTTTAATTTTTGTTTCAATAGATATTCTCGCTCAATACGCTTGCTTGATTTTTTATTCGGATTAACTTTGTTCTTATTCTTAATAGTTAAGCGCTGAGTTTTATATTGGTGAGGTTTAACATTAAAGCTTTTTGTTTGTTCTTTCCCCGAGCTTTCTTTAATAGTGATTTGATGAGTTCCTGATTTTGCGCTTAAAGCGATACCAACAATGGCTAGCCAGTTTTGTTGGCCTTTAACTAAAGCTATGGGTGATGATTTATAACTTACAAGTGGCTTGGATTGATTTGAAGGTAATACGCTAATCACAGCAATACCTCCAGGTCGTAAACTATTTGTAGGAAAAGCGTGAGCAGCGAAGTTTAGACATAATAAAGTGAATAATAATGGCAGGGTTAAACTTAATCTTTTCATCGTCATTAAAAATATTCCGCTTGGTTTATAGGAAGTAAGAGCAGTATAAATGACATTGAAGATATTTGGTGAACTTCTAAACTAGAGCGTTTTCATATAGAAATATGTTTTCTAAATTTCTTCATAAAATTAAATAATGATAGTTTATTAGTTTTTTACTTAAAGTAAGGAGTGTTTAATATATTTTCAAAAGAATTATAAATATCTGTTAAAAGAGGTAGATACAAAGGTATTTTGTATGATATGTTTAAAACAAGTTAGAAATAATTAACAGTGAGTTAAGGAAAACTAACCATAAAAAGAGCTATCTTATCGGCCCCCTAAGCTGAACGCGATTAGTGAATGACTACTAACTAGTTATCCATTTAATGTGTTTGGTCACTCTCGATAAAATAGATGTTAGACGTGCTGTTATCTTCAATGGTAATACTGCGATAAGGTAAATGACAATCCTAGACCCTTGTTATTTACCACCCAATGGATTGGAGATCATTTATGCTATCTGAACATTTTGCCCCAGATGTTCCTGTAAACACCCCTAAAATTTCACCTAAAACAACAGAAAATAGAGTAATAAGTTCTAAAAAATCAAATGTTAGTTCAATTAATCAGACCTTAGAATCTGCTAAATTAGTAGATCAGAAGAAGACTAAGGTACCGAGAAAAGAACTAGATGCAATTCAGCTCTATCTCAAAGAGATTGAGTTTTCTCCCTTATTAAAGCCCGAAGAAGAAATAAAGTATGGACGATTAGCACGTCAAGGTGATGAGCTTGGTCGTCACAAAATGATCGTTTGTAATCTTCGTTTAGTGGTTAAAATTTCACGACGTTATATGAATCGTGGTTTGCCGTTACCTGATTTGATTGAAGAAGGTAATTTAGGTCTTATCCATGCAGTTGAAAAATTCGACCCTGAACGTGGTTTTAGATTCTCAACATACGCGACTTGGTGGATTCGTCAAAATATTGAACGTGCTTTAATGAATCAATCACGCACGATTAGATTGCCAATTCATATCAATAAAGAAATTAACCAGTATTACCGTAAGATGCAAGAGTTGATGCAAAAATCTGGCGTTGAGCCAACGGTTGCTGAAGTTGCTGAAGCATTAGGTAAATCAGCTGAAAAGCTACAAAAGCTATTACATTATGCTGAACGTGTTGGTTCTTTAGATATTAATATTGGTAAAGAAGGGAATAACCCTCTAGTCGATTTTGTATCAGAAGAGTCTGATCGTGATCCGTCTGAGTCTATTAATGATGACGCTGTCTCAAGTTCAGTAGAGGATTGGCTGCACCAATTAGAATCTAAACAACAAGAAGTTATCGTGCGTCGCTTTGGATTACATGGACATGATAATTCTACTTTAGCGCAAGTTGGCGAAGAATTAGGATTGACTCGTGAACGTGTTCGTCAGATTCAAATGGAAGCACTTAGACGTTTGC
Organism: Cocleimonas sp.; assembly: GCA_036960615.1. Lineage (GTDB taxonomy): Bacteria > Pseudomonadota > Gammaproteobacteria > Thiotrichales > Thiotrichaceae > Cocleimonas. The sequence continues at coordinate 30,682 of JBALXO010000016.1, forward strand.
GCAGAATCCTTGAGAATCAAGGTTATTCTGGCGATATGTTATTAGGTACTGCTTAGTAAATTTAAACCTATCTAAACAATTACATAGATCTTTTAAAAGACACCCCTCACCTTTTTGGCGCTTTTTAGAAAGTGCCAAAAAGGTGAGGGGTGTCTTTTTTTGTATTGTTTGAGGCCAAACTTAATCAGTTAAGCTTATCTAATCGACTTATCGACTACGCCACATTGGATCTAAAATACTATTCACTTTTTCTAATTTAGGGTTGGCTTCTGGATAATCTAAATTGTAGTGAAGACCGCGACTTTCTTTGCGCTGCTGTGCTGAACGAATAATTAAACGTGATACTTCTGCAAGATTTCTTAATTCGATCAAATCACTGCTGATACGGAAGTTTGAGTAGTACTCATCAATCTCAGTTAATAACATTTCTATTCGATTACGCGCGCGTTGCAAGCGTTTGGTGGTTCTAACAATGCCAACGTAATCCCACATGAAGCGACGTACTTCATCCCAGTTATGATTGATCACGACACGTTCGTCTGAGTCAGTAACACGGCTCTCATCCCAGTCAGGAATATCTACATCACAGCTCTTTATAGTATCTAAACGTGCAGCAATATCTTGAGCCGTAGATTGGCCATACACAATGCATTCAAGTAATGAATTGCTCGCCATACGATTAGCGCCATGTAAGCCTGTAAAGGTGGTTTCGCCAATAGCATATAAGCTGCTTACATCGGTATGACCAGCTTGGTCGACCATTAAACCACCACATGTGTAATGTGCAGCAGGTACCACTGGTACAGGTTCTTTGGTCATATCATAGCCAAATGAATAACACATGGCGGATACATTTGGGAAATGGTTCTGAATGAAGTCTTTAGATTTGTGACTAATATCTAAAAATACCGAATCAATACCAAGGCGTTTCATTTCATGGTCAATACTGCGAGCCACAATGTCACGTGGTGCTAATTCGAGTCTATCGTCGAAATTTTTCATAAAGCGTGTGCCATCGGGCAAGAATAATCTACCTCCTTCGCCACGCACTGCTTCGGTAATTAGATTTGATTTAGCGTGAGGATGGTAAAGACAAGTAGGGTGGAATTGCATAAATTCCATATTGGCTACGCGACAACCTGCGCGCCAACCCATCGCAATTCCATCACCGCTAGCGCCGTCAGGGTTGCTGGTATAAAGATAAACCTTACTCGCGCCACCGGTAGCTAGTACTGTAAAATTAGAGCGAAATATATCGACTTTTTGATTTTCAATATCCAATACATAAGCACCTAGACATCGATTGTTTCGTAGATCTACATGTTGTAATTTTCGTGTGGTGATCAAATCAATGGCAATATTATGCTCAAATAAACTGATATTTTTCCGTAATTTAACTGCAGAAACTAAAGTGTCTTCGATTGCTTTTCCCGTTGCGTCAGCAGCGTGGGCGATACGTCGATTTGAATGTCCGCCTTCGCGCGTTAAATGCAAACTATCTAAATCATCGGTTTTATGAGAGTTATTAACATTATCTTCACGAGTAAAAGGAACCCCGGCTTTAACTAACCAGTCAATTGCTTGTGGTCCATTTTTAACCACATGACGCACGGTAGACTCAACACACAGTCCCGCTCCTGAATCTAACGTATCTGCAATATGAGATTCGAAGGAGTCACTTTCATCTAATACTGCTGAGATTCCACCTTGGGCATAGACCGTGCTGCCTTCTTCGAGTTTATCTTTGCTTAATATTGCAACTTTCATCGAATCTGGAAGACTAAGCGCTAGGGTTAAACCCGCTGCTCCACTACCGATGATTAATACATCATACATATTGTTTGCTCATATTGTTTATACGTAGTTTTTAGGGATTGGATCATAATAGAGTTTGATGTTCCATAGAATGCATAGTGCATAAATCTCTGTTTCAAATTAGTGCTTGAATACAGTATGAGATACATGGATTCAATGCCACTATTAGACTATCATACCAGCATATTTAATTTAGAAGTGAAGGCAAAAATTGTGGGATTTTGATTAAAGTAGGTGATTAAACCGCTGATCAAAATTGTACTGCCTTAGAGGAGATTGCGCGAATGAGCGCGAGTCAAACAGATTTAGAATTAGTAAGAAGAGTGCAAGCAGGGGATAAATCCGCTTTTGATGTATTGGTACTGAAGTATCAGCAAAAAGTAATTAATCTTGTGACTCGTTACGTTCATGATCCACATATTGCGATGGATGTAGCTCAAGAATCATTCATTAAAGCATATCGGGGTTTAAAGAACTTTCGTGGCGATAGTGCTTTCTATACGTGGCTGTATCGTATTTCTATTAATACCGCAAAGAATCATCTTGTTTCAAAAAGCCGTCGAATGCCTGACGATGATATTGATGCTCAAGAAGCAGAACAATATGATGGTGGCGGCATGCTTAGAGATCTCGGTACGCCTGAGCATGAAATGCTTACTGAAGAAATTAGAAATACCTTAACTGCGGCGATTGAAGCATTGCCAGATGATTTACGTATTGCTATTACTTTGCGTGAGTTAGAAGGCTTGAGTTATGAAGAAATATCTGATGCCATGGACTGTCCTATAGGTACAGTGAGATCAAGAATATTTAGAGCTCGTGAGTCAATTGAAGAGGAACTTGCTCCATTGTTAAATTAATAAGTATTTTAATAACTAACCTTTAATTAATAA
>JBALXO010000016.1:33489-36608 GCA_036960615.1 Cocleimonas sp.
TAATTAATAAGTCATAAATTAAATGATATTGAATTAGCTTTAACTAAGTTTGTGGCTAAGTTAATTAAGTAAGGATCTCAAATTAAGCAAGCAATGGTTGAATTTAATAATTAGAAAATTCAGTCTATTCTGAATCGATATCCACGTTTAATTAAATGTTAAAAAAATGTTAAATTTAGATATAAATGGATGAACTTAAATGTATCTTAGTTGTCTATTCGTCTAGAACTTTTAGGAAGAGTTAAAATGAACAATAGTGAATCACCAATTTCAATTAACGAACACTTGTCAGCATTGCTAGATGACGAGGCTGGTTCGTTTGAAGAAAGACGCGTTCTAGATGAGTTGAAAGCCGATCAAAAGTTATCACAAAAGCTTTCGACATATGCCTTGATTGGGGAAACGATGCGAACGGGAGATACAGAAAAGCCAATGCTCTCATTGGGAAGCTCATTCCTTGATGGTATTCATAAGAAAATAGAACTCGAAGATGACTTTAATGTAGTTGTGGTTGATAGCGATGTTAAAACCAATAATGAATCTCAATCTCAAAATAAACTAAATCCATTTTCATGGTTACGTCCTGTCGGTGGCTTCGCCGTTGCAGCATCAGTAGGAGCTTTAGCGTTTATGGGTCTGCAGAATATGGGTGTGTTAAGTAGTCCAAATTCACAGCCTAGCAATTATGTAGATAGTTCGGCACCGACTGCTATAGTTGGTAATGCTCCAGTGACTGTTCCTAGTTCTGAAATATTAGTTGATTCAAGCATTGCTGCAAATGATCAATATGTTAATGCAGATGTAGAGACACGCGCATTTTTAAAACGTTATGTTGATAGCCATATGCAATATGCAACTACTTCTGCATTTGTTCCTTCCGTCCGCACCATTGCATATACGGATAATCAATAAGTGACAGCAGCAATGAAATCTTCGTCTTCTATTCAAGGATCGTTTGCGGCATTGCTAGTTTTTTTAGTACTTAGTCCGTCAGTTTCTTATGCCGAAGAGAGTGCGATTAATTTACTCAACAGAATGAATCAAGCCTTACATGAATTAACCTATAAAGGAACTTTGGTATTAGTGCAGGGTAATAATGTTTCTTCTTTAATGATCGACCATTCTGTTGTCAACGGTGTTCAGTCAGAACGTGTCGTGCGTTTGAATGAAGCTGGTAGTGAAGTTTCACGAGAAGTGAAAGGCTTTTCATTAAGCAATATTCCACGTATTCGTCCTGAAATGGAAAAAGTCTATTCTTTTGATTTAGGGCGTGAGAATAGGGTGGCAAATATCCCATGTCGTATTATTACAGCTCGCCCTAAAGACCGTGAACGTTATCTACAAAAATATTGTATTGATATGGTTTCAGGCATGCTGTTGGATTATCGTTTAGTTGGTAAAACGCATAAGCCTGTTGAACAATTCATGTTCACTAATATTGAAATCAGAATGCCTGAAACGGGCGCATCTAAAATTTCTGTTGATCAAACGACTAATCTAACACCTATCGGCAGTGAGCTTGATTCAGAAGCATCAGAAGTTGAAATAATATTGCGTCAGATTTCTAATACGACTTTAGAAGATGGTTGGAGTGCTGAGGCCCTTCCAGCTGGTTTTGAAATCAGACAAGCGCCTCATATGAAGGAAGTTCTACCTAATGAAGAAGGTGAACTTACGACTAAGCATTACATAATAAGTGATGGATTGATTTCAGTATCTTTATTTTTAACACCTATCGGTGTAAATAGTGTTCCACAAAACGCGATTAAAATTAATTCGGGTGCACTTAATATGGTGACTCAAGATAAAGGTAGTCACAGAATTACCGCAGTAGGAGAAGTTCCTGAGCTTACCTTGAAGAATATTGTTAAAAATCTTCGCAAGACAAAATAACAAAGGCTGTTGAGCAGTGCAATTTACAGAAGAAACAGCCCTTGTTAGCCATGTAGAAGGAAATTTTGTCTTTCTTGAAACTCAGAATAATGGATCTTGCGGTAATTGTTCTTCTAAAACTGGTTGCGGTAGTGTCTCTTCAATTTTTACTTTTAAACCTCGAAATAAACTCAAAATTAATAATACCTTAGAACTGGAGCAGGGCGATTCGGTTATTGTCGCTATGGCTGCGGATAAATTATTAATGGCTACGTTTTTAATGTATTTATCTCCGTTAATATTACTGTTCATCTTTTCTTTAATTGCTAAATTATTGATGGGCGAAACGGCTTCAATAGTTGCAGGATTGTGTGGGTTATTTATTGGTCTGTTATTGGTAAAGCAATTTACGCAAAAAAGTGCTGTTGCTGAACAGTTTCAACCTAAATTGATTCGTAAAATAATTAATATTGAAACGTACTAGTAAATTTAAACTCTATTGTTAAAATAGTTATTTCTACTCTATGTAAAAAGACACCCCCCACCTTTTTAAGGTTTTTTAAGTTTAATCTTAAAAAGCGTTAATGTACTTATCCCTATATCGTTGCTTAGATGTTTTATCTATATAATAGTCAGAGGCTATTACTAGCTTGAGCTTGATTAGATTTTAATTTGTTCCTAAGGGACATTGCTGAGAGTTTTCTTATGTTAAATATAATGCTGAAAAAGATCATATCTTCTTCTATCTTGATCTCTTTGATAATGATAACTCATGCAGTAAAAGCCGAGCTTCCTGATTTTACAAAAATAGTTGAACAGCATAGCGCTGCCGTTGTAAATATTAGTACAAAGCAAAACAGTAAATCAGACAAAAGACCTCCTGGTTTAAAAGGCGAACAAGGTGAAATATTCGATGAATTAATGAAGCGCTTTCTTGATAAGGATGGAGCAAGATCTTCTCCTGATCGAGAGGCAAGTTCTTTAGGTTCAGGTTTTATAACCTCTAAAGATGGTTATGTAGTGACAAATTATCACGTTATTGCGCAAGCTGATGAAATTATTGTTAGATTAAGTGATCGACGCGAACTCGCTGCAGAGCTAGTTGGTATTGATAAACGCAGCGATGTGGCCTTATTAAAGGTTGATGCAAATGATTTACCTGTGTTGGAAACAGGTAGTTCAGCTAATCTGAAAGTAGGTGAATGGGTCGTTGCTATTGGTTCTCCCTTTGGTTTCGATCATAGTGT
>JBALXO010000016.1:36708-48939 GCA_036960615.1 Cocleimonas sp.
ACGGGTGCATTGATTGTCAATGTAATCAGTGATGGTCCTGCAAAAGGTATTTTAAAACAGGGTGATATTGTTTTAGAGTTTGATGGCAAAATAATTAAGAATGCATCTGCGCTCCCTGTGGTTGTTGGTTCTAGTGCTTTAGATGAAGATCTCGATATCAAAGTAAGGCGTGGTGGTGAAACTGAGATTTTAAAAATTAGATTAGCTGAACTACCCTCTGAAGATCAAGTCAATCAACCTTCTGAAAAATTAGAAATGCCTAAGACAAATGATCTTTTATTAGGGATGGAATTAGTTGATCTTGATGATGAAACTAGAGAATCCTTAGATGTTAAAAAAGGTGTGTTAGTCAAAAGCATTAAGGGTGACCCGGCTAAAAGTGCAGGGATCGAAATTGGTGATTTGATTATGATGTTTAAAGGACAGCATATTGAAGATTTATCAGAACTAAAAAAACTGGGTGAAGGTATCGAAGAAGGCAAAACTTATGCAATCCTGATTTTAAGAGCTGGTTCTGCGCGATTCTTGGCCCTGAAGGCAGGTAAATAATTATTAAACTGATTTTAAAAACAGTTTTTATTTAGACGTACCCTGTATTCGTAAAAATTAAATGCCCGTATTCTCTAAACAGCTAATAGTGTATTATCGCGAAAGCTGCCATTTGTGTGAACATGTGGTGGCTTCTTTGTTTCAGCTCCAAACTGAGTTGGAATTTGAGATTAAGCAGCTAGATATTGACGATCAGTCTCAAGTAAGTGTTGAGATAAGAGCAAGATATAATTCAGATGTTCCCGTAGTAATATACGGTGAAGAAGTTGTTTTTTATCATTTTTTTGATGAGATAGCTGTACGTGAAGCACTTGCAGATTCATTGAACCCTTCATCCTAATTAAAAACATAAATAAAGAAATATAAATGGCTTTAGCAAATCAAAATATACGTAATTTTTCAATTATTGCGCACATAGATCATGGTAAATCGACTATCTCTGATCGTTTCATACAAATATGTGAAGGCTTGTCTGAGCGTGAAATGGATAACCAAGTGCTCGATTCAATGGATATCGAAAAAGAGCGTGGCATCACCATTAAAGCGCAGAGCGTATCGCTCGATTTTCATTCGAAGGATGGTGAAACATATCATCTAAATTTCATTGATACGCCAGGTCATGTAGATTTCTCATACGAAGTTTCACGTTCACTTTCTGCTTGTGAAGGAGCATTATTAGTTGTTGATGCATCTCAAGGTGTAGAGGCACAAAGCGTTGCGAATTGTTACACAGCAATTGATCTTGATTTAGAAGTTGTTCCAGTACTGAATAAAATTGATTTGCCCGCAGCAGACGTTTTTAGAGTATCACAAGAAATAGAAGAGATTATAGGTATTGATGCAACTGACGCTATTCATGTGAGTGGTAAAACGGGCATTGGTATTGAAGATTTGCTCGAACAATTAGTTGAACGAATTCCACCCCCAGCAGGTGATGTTGATAAGCCTTTAAAAGCATTAATTATTGACTCTTGGTTTGATAATTATTTAGGTGTTGTATCTTTGGTTCGCGTGATTGATGGCAAAATAGGTAAAAAATCTAAAGTAATGCCAATGTCTACTAAGCAAGAATATCAGGTAGATCATGTGGGTGTTTTTACTCCTAAGCGCGTTGAAAGAGACTCTTTGGTCGCCGGTGAAGTTGGTTATGTCATCGCAGGGATCAAAGATATCGAAGCTGCTAAAGTAGGAGATACATTTACCACGGTTAAAGATGCTGCTAAAGAACCTTTAAAGGGGTTTAAAGAAATCCAACCACGTGTATTTGCAGGTATGTTTCCAATCAGCGCAGATGATTATGAAAATCTTCGTGATGCCTTGGATAAGTTACACCTAAACGATGCTTCACTTCATTACGAGCCAGAAACTTCTCACGCGTTAGGCTTTGGTTTTCGAATTGGTTTCTTAGGCATGTTGCACATGGAGATTGTGCAAGAGCGTCTTGAACGCGAATATGATCTGGATTTAATCACTACAGCGCCATCTGTTGTTTATGAAGTTGAAACTACTAAAGGCGAAACAATCCGCATTCATAATCCTGCTGATTTACCAGTAGTTAATCATATTGAAGAGATCAGAGAGCCAATTATTCGAGGCACAATAATGGTGCCTCAAGAGTATGTGGGTAATGTGATTTCTTTATGCGTTGAAAAGCGCGGTATTCAAAAAGAAATGCAATACTTAGGTAATCAAGTTACATTGGATTACCACTTGCCTTTAAGCGAAGTGGTTTTGGACTTTTTTGATCGTCTTAAATCAGTTAGTCGTGGTTATGCCTCTTTTGACTATGAACTTGACCACTTTACACCAGCACCCTTAGTAAAAGTTGATATCTTAATTAATGGTGAGCCTGTTGACGCTCTATCTATAATTGTTCATAAAGACTTTTCTCAAGCACGGGGGCGAGTCTTAGTTGATCGAATGCGTGAAGTAATTCAACGACAAATGTTTGATGTTGCTATTCAGGCAGCCATTGGTGGCAACATTATTGCGCGTTCAAGTGTAAAAGCTTTGCGTAAAAATGTCACAGCCAAATGTTATGGTGGTGACATTTCACGAAAACGTAAATTACTTGAGAAACAAAAAGCAGGTAAAAAACGCATGAAGCAAGTGGGTAATGTCGAAATTCCACAAGAGGCATTTTTGGCTGTTCTTAAAAGGGATGAAAGTTAATGGATTTTCATTTGAATTTAGAAGTGATGCTGGTTGGGCTTACTTTATTAAGTGGCTTGATTTTATTATTTTACTTTTTTAAGGGTGAAAAATTAAATGAAGATGGTCATGAGCCACTTTTATTAGATTATTCAAAATCATTTTTTCCTATTTTATTAGTCGTCATTGTAATGCGGTCATTTGTCGCTGAACCTTTTAGAATACCTTCAGGGTCAATGATTCCGACTTTAGAGATTGGTGATTTTGTACTGGTCAAAAAGTACGCTTATGGTATCAAGCTTCCGATCATACACAAGAAAATCATAGAGGTTGATAAACCAGAACGTGGGGATGTGGTAGTGTTTCGTTTTCCTCCAAACCCTAAAATAAACTACATCAAACGTTTAATTGGTTTACCTGGTGATGTCATTGAATGGACGCAAGATAAAAAACTAATTGTTAATGGTAGAAAAGTTACTTATAAAAACCTAGGTGAATACCAGACTCCAGATAAATCAGGACAAATGATAGGAGTCACTAAATTAGCAGAAACACTTCCTAGTACTGATGGTCCACATGAGCTGATTATCTTCCCTGGTTTATCACGTGCAGGTAAATGGACAGTTCCTGAAGGTCATTATTTTATGATGGGTGATAATCGAGATAACAGTAGTGACAGTCGTTTTTGGAAGTTTGTTCCAGAAGAAAATTTAGTTGGGAAAGCCTCACTAATCTGGATGCATTGGGATTGGTCAGATGGTGGCGATGGTTTTAAACCATCAAGAATTGGTACTTCAATTAATTAATAAAAATAGTAATGAAAGTAAAATCTGGAAAAAGTAGGGGGGCTTTTTATTTATAGAGGGCATGAATAATTTTCTATTATTTGATTCAGCCTAGCTTCACACTCTAGAACTTATAATTATCTACGAATAATAAATGCTTAACTCTACAAGAGATAATAAAAATGAGATTAAATAGAAAAAAGCAAGCTGGTGCAACTATGGTTGCGTGGATGATAGGCGCAGGATTTGCTATTCTCACTGCTTCTGCAGTCATTAAAGTAGCTCCAGTTTATATGGAATTTAGTAGTGTTAAGGGGATGATGAAAAGTATTGCGTCTGAACCTGGTATTAAAAACGCAGATAAACGTCAAGTTAATAGAAAAATTGAAAACTTTTTGAATCTTAATAATTTACGTACTCTCGAAGACAGTTTTTATGGAAGCAGAGATAAAAAATCTGGAAAGAAAAACCCTTTCAAGCTGACTAAACTTAAAAAAGGTAATAAACGCCAAAAATTAACGGTAGAATATCCAGTAGTTACTAACTGGTTTTCAAATCTGTCTTTCTTAATGGATTTTAAACATTCAGTTGTTTTGGGTGAGCCGGAAAATACAACGGGTAAATAAGCTTATATTCATTCATAGAATAAGTTAAAAAGACACGGAGCGTCTTTATCTTTGAAAAGTAAATTAGTAGACCTTCTAGGTCGTGAGCATATGGCTAGTGATTGTTTTACGCAATCACTGACTCATCGTAGCGCTCATAATAAGCATAATGAGCGTATGGAGTTTTTGGGTGATAGTGTACTTGGACTAGTTATCACTAATGCACTTTATCATCACATGCCGACTGCTACTGAAGGCTATCTATCTCGTTTACGTGCTTCTCTTGTTAATGAAGGTACCCTTGCTGAAATAGCCAATGAACTATCATTAGGTGATTTTTTACGTTTGGGAGCAGGGGAATTAAAGAGTGGTGGCTTTAGACGAAAGTCAATTTTGTCTGATACTCTAGAGGCAGTTATTGCAAGCGTTTATCTTGAAAAAGGTATAGAAGCCGCTGAGAAATTTGTTTTAAAAGTTTATACAAACCGTTTTGATGCATTACCTACTGAAGATGCTTTAAAAGATCCCAAGAGTCGCCTTCAAGAGTTACTTCAATCACGTAAATTAGGGATTCCTAGCTATGAACTTGTCTCTACTTCTGGAGATGATCATCGGCAAGTCTTTACCGCGAAATGCAGTATTCCCAGTCAAGATATCGAAACTAAAGGAGTTTCTAGCTCTAGACGAAAAGCTGAACAACAAGCGGCATTAAATGCGTACGAAATAGTCAAAGAAAGTTTCAAAAAGAAGTAGAATAGGGATACTTAAATTTCCTAGGTAAGTCTTAATGACTTCTAAGCAAGATCAATCAAAAAACACAATATCTGAAAGCTCTATTTCAGATGCTCCAATGCCAGAAATCCAACTTCCACAAACTAAATGCGGAACCGTATCAATCATTGGTCGTCCCAATGTTGGTAAATCGACTTTACTCAATCATTTAGTAGGTTATAAAATTTCAGCAATTGCGAATAAACCTCAAACTACACGTACCAATATACGAGGAATAGTAACTGAGTTCGCCACTAAGGATGAAGTTGGTTATCAGATAATATTCACTGATACTCCTGGAATTCATCTCAATTCTAAGAATTTATTAAACCGAACTTTAAACAGTGAAGCCGTTGCAGCAGTAGAAGATGTTGACGCGATTATATTTATTGTCGAAGCGTTAAAGTGGACCGATGAAGATGAATTTGTATTAAGTCGAATCAAGCATTCCACTGTGCCAGTAATATTACTGATCAATAAAGTTGACAGAATTAAAGAAAAAGAACGTTTGTTTGAATTCTTACAAATGGTATCTAAGAAAAGAGACTTTGCTGAACTGATTCCTGTTTCTGCTGAAAAAGGGATTAACACGGATATTTTAATCACTTCTTTGATAAAAAGATTACCTCAATCAGAATTCATTTATCCTGAAGACCATATTACTGATAAGTCAGTACGCTTTATTTGTAGCGAATTAATTCGTGAACAACTAGTGCTTAATTTACATGAAGAACTTCCTTATACAACGGCAGTTGAAATCGAAAATTATGAAGAAACTGATAAGCTAGTAACTATTGAAGTGGTTATTTGGACTGACCGTAAAAACCAAAAAGGCATCATTATTGGTAAAAAAGGTGAAACCCTAAAACGTATAGGTCAAGGTGCAAGACATTCTCTGGAAGAGTTTTTGATGAAAAAAGTAATGCTTAAGCAGTGGGTGAAAGTTGAAGAAAACTGGCAGAATAATCCAAGACATCTTAATGAATTAGGAATTATTTCAAACCGTGAGTTATAGAATACGATATTCACCTTAAATTCAAATGCAGCAATCGTTCGCCTATGTATTAAATAGACGCCCATTTCGGGATAGCAGCTTATTGTTAGATATCTTTAGCGAAGATTTTGGACGTATCTGTTGTGTTGCTCGACCCGCAAAAAAACGTGGGAAAGTTGTTAAAGGTAATACAGAACCCTTTCGTTATTTACACATACAATGGATTGGCAAAGGTGATGTGCAAACTCTCACAGAAGCGGATGAGCGTGGTAGACACAGTATTCCTCCATCTGAGTTAATGATGGGTTTATACATTAATGAATTAATTTTGATGTTTACGCAACAACACGAAGCCCGTCCAGAGCTTTTCAATGCTTATAAATACACCTTACATAAAATGGGTGATTCACAAATTAATCAACAAATATTGATGCGATTTGAACTGTTCTTGTTACAAAGCTTAGACTACTTAATTTCAGTTGATAATAGCCAGGAAGAGTTAAATAGTTTAATAGATTCAAAGTCTTATTTTTACTTTACCAAAGAACAAGGTTTGCTTTTAGAGCAGGAAAATCCGTTTGATATTCAGCCTTATCAAACGCAAAAAATCTTAATCAGCGCTGAGCTACTTTTAGCCTTGCAAGATATTCAGAATATGCAAGAATCACATTGGAAGGAGTTGAGAGCTTTTCTCGATAAGGTGTTTAAAGTTTTAGCTCCTCGTCCTATTAACTCACGGAAATTATTATCGTTGTGAAAATGGTTATTACGATAATGCTAATTACGAAAATAATAATCTGAGCAAGGCAAATGTTATGCAAACAACGAAAGATGAAAGTCAAAACCCTCAAATTGAACTCGGTATCAATATAGATCATATCGCCACATTACGTCAGGCGCGTGGTACTTCATATCCTGATTTAGTCGAAGCGGCTTTTCTTGCTGAAGAAGCAGGGGCAAACGCAATCACCATTCATTTACGTGAAGATCGTCGCCACATTCAAGATCAGGATGTTTATGACTTGCGTAAAACTATTAAGACTCGAATGAATCTAGAGCTAGCAGCTACGGATGAAATGGTTAATATAGCGTGTGATGTTCATCCAGAGGATGCGTGTGTCGTTCCTGAAAAACGTGAAGAATTAACTACTGAAGGTGGTTTAGATGTAATTGGACAATTCGACCGGATTAAAAAAGCTACGAAACAACTAAGCGCTGAAAACATTCGCGTCTCATTATTTATTGAACCTAGTATAGAGCATATTAAACGTGTTCTAGATATTGGCGCTCCAGTTATCGAACTCCATACAGGCACATACGCAAATGCGACCGACGATTTACAAAAGAGAGAATTTGATCGTATCGTCCAAGCGACTGAATTTGCTCACAACCAAGGTATTCATGTGAATGCAGGACATGGGTTGGACTATGCCAATACTACTGCAATCGCTAAAATCCCTCAAATGAGAGAATTGAATATTGGCCATTCAGTAATCGCACGCGCCGTATTCGTGGGTATAAGCAAAGCTACTCAACAAATCTTAGAAGTCATGCATGAAGCTAGAAAATAGTTTGGTACTGTTTAAAATGATTACTGTTAGTTTTATTGAAAGGTGTTTTTAACATGTCTGTCATTGGAATCGGTACGGATATTGTAAAAGTTTCTCGTATCCAGAAATCACTTAAAAAGTTTGGTGAAAACTTTAGCGAACGTATTCTTCATAAGAATGAATTACAGGTTTTCAAACAACGGAAAACTTCAACTCATTATTTGGCTAAACGATTTGCTGCTAAGGAAGCCTTGGCCAAAGCATTAGGAACGGGTATTGCAAAAGGTATTTCTTTTGAAGAAATTGAAGTAATTAATAATGATGACGGCAAGCCAGAATTAATTTTGCACGGTAAAGCTTTAGAAATAGCCGATCAGTTAGGTGTTGAAAGTATCTTTATTTCACTCAGTGATGAAAAAAAATATGCAATCGCCTATGTAATTGTTGAAGGTAAATAAACGTGTTTCAATTTATAAAAAAAGACACCCCCCCACTTTTACGTGGTTTTCAACCAGGCTCTTTGGGTAAGCTACAGCAATTGTCTCGCTTTGCTCGGCTAGGCACTTTTCCCTCAAATCGTCTAAATACATGGTGTTTATTCCACCACTATTGATCTTATTGGATGAGTATATGAATTACCCAAAAATAGAAAACTTCATTGGCAATACGCCACTAGTGCAACTGCAACGTATTCCAGGGGATACGAGCAATACTATTTTAGTAAAATTAGAAGGCAATAATCCGGCGGGTTCAGTAAAAGATCGAGCTGCTTACAGCATGATTACTCGTGCTGAAGCTCGTGGTGAGATTAAACCTGGTGACACGCTTATCGAAGCAACTAGCGGTAATACAGGTATTGCCTTAGCGATGGTTGCCGCAATGCGTGGTTATAAAATGAAACTGTTAATGCCTGAAAATATGAGTGAAGAACGTCGAGCTTCAATGAAGGCCTATGGCGCAGAACTTATTTTAGTTTCTAAAGAAGACGGTGGCATGGAAGGAGCACGCGACATGGCTTTACAGATGGATAAAGACGGTGAAGGTCGATTGTTAAATCAATTTGCAAATAATGATAATCCACTGGCACATTATGAAACGACTGGCCCAGAAATTTGGCGAGATACAAAAGGCCTAATTACCCACTTTGTTAGCGCTATGGGTACCACAGGCACCATTACTGGAATGGGACGTTTTTTGCATGAAAAAAGCACTGATATTCAAGTTGTCGGTGCACAACCTAAAACAGAGAATGATAAAATTCCAGGGATTCGTCGTTGGAGAACAGAATACATTCCTGATATCTATGATGATTCAGTGGTAGACAGAAAAATAGATATAACCCAAGTCGAATCCGAAGCCATGATGCAACGCCTGGCGACAGAAGAAGGTATATTCTGTGGTGTTTCATCAGGCGGTACCGTAACGGCTGCGATGAAGCTGTCAGCTGAAGTTGAAAATGCATTAATTGTTGCCATTATTTGTGATCGCGGCGATCGATATATATCCACAGGAGTTTTCCCTACATGAATGTTCTCGTCTTCAATATAGAAACTATCCCAGATATTGACGGTGGTCAGCGTATTAATAACCTTCAGGGTTTAGATGATAAAAGTACCGCTAAAGCGCTGTTTCATTTGCGTAAACAACAATCGGGAAGCAGCGAGTTACCTTTGTATTTGCAACGCATAGCATCTATCTCTGTTGTCTATCGGGGTATGGGCGACGATATGAACCATGAAGTATCTGTGCGTAGTTTGGGTGACAAAAAAAGTACAGAGGCTGAATTATTGACTCTGTTTTTTGCTGAAATCAAACAACGAACCCCTACATTAGTCTCATGGAATGGATCTAGTTTTGATCTGCCTGTGATTCATTATCGCGCCTTGAAGAATAATGTGAGTGCCACCAGTTACTGGGAAAAAGGTAACAATGATAATGATTTTCGTGACGATAACTATTTAAGTCGCTATCACGATCGTCATACTGATTTGATGGATGTACTTTCTAGTTATAATGAATCCTTAGGTGCACCTTTAAATGACATTGCTTTGATGCTTGGTTTCCCAGGTAAACAAACAATGGATTCTTCTCAAATTTGGAAGCATTATTTGCAGGGAAGTATTGATGCTATTCGTAATTATGGTGAAATAGGCGTTCTGAATAATTACCTTGTTTATCTTCGTTTTCAATTAATTCGTGGCGAAATAAACTTAGAAGAGTTAACTCAGGAATTTACATTGTTACGAGAAAAACTTGATCAACCAGAGCAAGCGCATTTAGAAGAATTTTCTAAGGCTTGGGAGCAATAAACCTTTTGTTTCAGGTATAATAATTATCATTATTTTAACTATATTTTCTATACAGTGACGCATAAATGACAGATGAAACACAACTAGATCTTCTTAGTTCTTCTAAAGATATTGCTGAGGTTGAAGACTCTGCTGAAAGCAGTGGTGAGGGCGGTAACAATGATGACGATGGTAGCGGCAGCAGCGGTGGTGGATCATTCAATGACGGTATCGAGAGACTTCCCTTAGAAAAATATACCGAAAAAGCTTACCTCGACTATTCAATGTACGTCATTTTAGATCGTGCTTTACCAAATATTGGTGACGGTCTAAAACCCGTTCAACGACGTATTGTTTACGCAATGTCAGAACTCGGTTTATCTGCAGCATCTAAGCATAAAAAATCAGCACGTACCGTCGGTGATGTGCTCGGTAAGTTTCATCCACACGGTGATTCTGCTTGTTATGAAGCTATGGTGCTAATGGCACAGCCGTTTTCATATCGTTATCCACTAGTCGATGGCCAAGGCAACTGGGGTTCTCAAGATGATCCTAAGTCCTTTGCTGCGATGCGCTATACCGAATCCCGCTTAACGGCTTATGCCAAAGTGTTATTGCAAGAGCTAGGGCAGGGTACGGTAGAATGGACGGATAATTTCGATGGTACTTTAAAGGAACCATCGCAACTTCCAGCACGTTTACCCAATGTATTACTCAATGGTGGTTCGGGCATTGCCGTGGGTATGGCAACCGATATTCCACCGCATAATCTGCGTGAAGTAGTTGATGCGTGTTTTCAATTATTAAGAAAAAAAACCAGTACTGTTGAAGAATTACGTGAATTCATCAAAGGTCCTGACTACCCAACTGATGCTGAAATCATCAGTACGCCTGAAGATATTGCTAATGTCTACGAAACGGGTAAAGGCAGCATTAAAATGCGTGCGGTTTACGAAAAGGAAGATGCAGATATTATTGTCACGGCACTTCCTTATCAAACCTCAGGTGGTAAAGTTTTAGAGCAAATCGCGATGCAAATGCGAGCTAAAAAACTGCCGATGGTCGCTGATTTACGTGACGAGTCAGATCACGAAAATCCAACACGCTTAGTTATAACTCCTAGATCCAATCGCGTTGATATTGAACAGTTGATGTTGCATTTATTTGCCTCAACTGATCTTGAGCGCAATTACCGTGTCAATATGAATATGATTGGTACCGATGGAAAGCCACAAGTTAAAAACCTTAAAATGGTGCTAACCGAATGGCTCGAATTTCGCCGAACTACCGTCACCAGACGAATTGAATGGCGCTTAAATAAAGTCTTAGAACGTTTACATATTTTAGAGGGTTTGTTAACTGCCCATCTGAATATTGATGAAGTGATTAGAATCATCCGTGAAAACGATGAGCCAAAACCAGTCTTAATCGAGCGTTTTACACTTAGTGATATTCAAGCTGAAGCTGTATTAAATTTACGCTTACGTAACTTAGCTAAGTTAGAAGAATTCCAAATTCGTGCTGAGCAAGATGAGTTAATGAAAGAACGCGATGAGCTTCAAGGTTTATTAGATTCACCTGCTAAATTGACTTCATTGATCAAAAAAGAACTTAAAGAAGACGTAGAAAAATATGGCGATGATCGTCGCTCATCAATAGTTGTGCGGGATGCTTCACAAGTCTTAGATGAAAATGCCTTAATTCCGTCAGAACCAGTTACAGTGGTACTCTCTGAAATGGGTTGGATCCGTGCTGCAAAAGGGCATGAAATTGATGGGACTACGCTAAGCTACAAACAAGGTGATAAATTCCAAGCCGCTGCGCTTGGGCGTTCTAATCAGCAAGTCGTATTATTAGACAGTACCGGAAGAAGTTATACCCTAGCAGCTCATTCATTGCCATCGGCCCGCGGACAGGGTGATCCGCTCAGTGGGCGTTTCTCAACACCTGTTGGTGCGACTTTTAAGTCAGCTTTAATGGCTAAAAATGAAGAATACTTTTTACTAGGTAGTAATTTTGGTTATGGCTTTATCTGTCAATTTGAAGATATGTTGAGTCGTGCAAAAGCAGGTAAAGCTTCAGTGAGTCTAGGTAATGCTGGTGCACAAGTAATCGATCCATCTAAGTTTACTAATATCGAAACAGATATGATTGCTGCTGTTACCTCTGATGGCTACTTGTTGATTATTGATGCCAAAGAATTACCACAATTACCTCGTGGTAAAGGTAACAAAATCATCAATGTACCGAGCAAGAAGCTTAAAGCAAACGATGAACATATTGTTTCAATGGTTGCTCTTCCACAAGGTGCAAAGCTGATTGTACATGCAGGTAAAAAACACAAATCTATACAAGGTAGTGAGATAGTTGAATACCAAGGTGAGCGTGGTAAACGTGGTAAGTTATTACCTAATGGTTATCGTAATGTGTCTTATATGGAAGCTGAGTAAGTAAAATTTGTTAAAACAATCAGAAAGGTAGGGGGTGTCAAAAATGATTATGACTAGCCCTTTATTATCTCTTTTTAGTTTCTTTATT
>JBALXO010000166.1:0-3937 GCA_036960615.1 Cocleimonas sp.
TACGCTTAGCTTCAGCAACGAAACGATTACCAGGGCCAACCAAAATATCAGCTGGCTTGCCTGTGAATAAACCAAATGCCATTGCTGCGATACCTTGAACGCCACCCAATGCAAGAACAGTATCAGCGCCACAGTAGTTAGCAGTATAAAGAATTGCATCGTTAACACCGTGACCTGGCTTAGGCGGTGAACATGCAATTACGTGATCAACACCCGCTGCTTTTGCAGTACCAACAGACATGATTGCTGATGCAACGTGTGCATAACGACCACCCGGTACATAACAACCTGCTGCTTGCATAGGAATTTGACGTTGACCCGCCCATAAACCTGGAGATAACTCGGTTTCGAAATCGATCAATGCTTCACGTTGCTTTACAGCGAAACCGTAAACACGATCGTAAGCGAATTTAATGTCATCTTTAACTTGTTGTGAAAGACGATTACCTGCATCTTCGATTTCTTGCTCTGTAACAACGATATTGCCTTCATAGCCGTCTAATTGCTTTGCATATTCGGCACAACGATCTTCACCGCCTGCTTCGATTTCTTTAAGCATTTTTGAAACGATATCACGTGTATCGTCTTCTAAAGTTGTTGCGTTCATTTCCGCTTTTTTGATGTAAGTAACAGCCATGGGGGTAAACTCCGAGTCTAATTATTAGAATATTATTTGAAACTCAATTAGAAATACTCAAATCGAATTTCAGTAAGTACATGTGGTCGTTTTTAACCACATGTGATAAATTATGTAAGCGCTTACATTCTATGCTTCAAAAGAACTGACTGTCAACCATTGAAACAAAGAAATGACCAAAAAGTAGGAGGGTGTTGCTTTTTAAGGCTCACCAAAGAGCCAAAAAGTATGCAGGCATTTCCATAAGGAAATACCAGTACCGCATGGTGGTAGGATATTCAAATACTATCAACAGAAACAGCATCAAGGTAATATAAGCATCAATGCAAAATAAATCACCCACAATTGCGGATGTAGCTGATCATGCTGAAGTCTCGACAGCGACCGTATCACGTTGTATAAACCAACCAGATAAAGTTAAACCAGCTGTTCGCGAGCGCATTACAGATGCCATTCAAAAGTTGGGTTATGTTCCCTCAGGTGCCGCCCGTGCATTGGCTTCGAGACGCACACATACTATCGGCGCTATTGTTCCAACAATTGATAACGCCATCTTCTCAGAAACGATTCAGCATTTACAGTCTGGACTAACGCAAGCTAATTACACCTTATTGCTTGCGAATAGTGGTTATTCTTTAGATGAAGAATTACGTGAGGTACGATCATTATTATCTCGCGGTATTGATGGCATTGTATTGGTAGGTGAAATGCATCGTCCTGAAGTGTTTGCTACGATCGAACAGCAAAAAATTCCTTATGTGAATTTATGGACCTATAACCCTGAATCTAAATACAGCTGTATTGGTTTTGATCATATAAAAGCGGGAAATCATATAGCAGAACATTTAATTGATTTAGGCCATACAGAATTCGGGATTATTTCTGGTTTCCAAGAAGACAACGATAGAGCATTATTGCGCTATCGCGGCATTCGACAGTCATTAGAAAAATCAGGATTGAAAATCCCTGAAAGTAGAATCATCCAGTGTCGATACTCTGTTGAGCAAGCTAATATTTCCTTGCATCAATTACTAGATAATCACCCTGAAATTACGGCCGTAGTTTGTGGTAATGATGTACTCGCAATTGGCGCATTGTCTGCGGCAAGAGAGAGAAAGTTAAACGTTCCAGAGCAGCTTTCCATTACGGGTTTTGATAATATGGAAATCATACCTTTTTTGAGTCCCGCTCTGACCACCGTGAACGCACCGTCAAAACGTATGGGCTCTCATGCGGCCGCCTATATACTCAAACAAATTCAGAATAAATCTTTGGATATTGAACGTACTGAATTAACCGCTGAACTCATTGTTCGTGAGACAACAGGTGTAGCTCCAGAATAATTAAAAAGACACCCACTTACTTTTCACCTATATTGACTTCTAATAGATATAAAGAGCATCTATTTTTTATTTAGTTTCTCATTCTAGAGGGCTTACTAAAGATCATCTATTCCCATCGCTTAGGCTGAATAATCATTGTTTTTAGTTTTTTACAAACTATATTAAAGTTTGTTCAAAGCTCTAGCAGTTTTTAGACTCTAAAAATGCAATAATTAAGATAGAAATAAGGAAATAAGATTTTTAAGAATATGGCTCAAGATAAAAGTAACTCTGATACACCCAATTCAACTTTATTACGTGGTCTCGCGATTATGGATGCCGTGGCGAATTCTTCGCGACCATTATCGATAGCCGATCTTGTCATTGAGCTTGGTCTTGCAAAACCCACTGTGCATCGCATTGCTTCACAACTCGAAGAAGAAAGTTATTTACAACGTAATCCCAGCGATAAACGTTTTGTAATCGGCAATAAGCTTAAAGAGTTTTCAACGAATATCTTATCGAACAGTTCTATTGGTGCGCCACGAAGAGCAATTTTAGAAGCACTTTCAAATGAAACAGGGGAAACCTGCAATTGCACGATGCTTGATGGCTATCACACTGTGTACTTTGATCGTGTTGAATGTAATTGGCCGATTAAAATTAACTTACATCCAGGATCACGTCTGCCTTTACATGCCACCGCCAGTGGCAAACTATTTTTGGCCTATATGAAAAAAGGCGATAGAAATCGTATTTTAAACGCGGCGCCGTTAAAAGCATCTACTGAACATACACTTACCTCAGAAGAAGAACTTAAAGAACAGCTAAAAAGCATTAAAAAACAAGGGATTGCTTTTGATAACGAAGAATTTATCGATGGTATGGTTGCGATTGCTGTACCTGTTTTCGACAGTAAAAACCGAATTTGTTTCACTCTTGCGGTACACGCTCCCACTTCCCGTCAAACCATTGAAAGCTTGAGCACCTATATTCCTTCTTTGCATCATGCGGCTGATGCTTTGGCAGAGAGTTATTGCAGCAAGAAAGCTGATTAATTAACTAGATATTAATTAAAAGACACCCCCCTACTTTTGGACTGTTTTGTTGTTATATATATTTCCATCCTTCAGTTTCTTCTTTTAAATCATCTTAAATAATAATAACCTACTAAATTACTTGGTTTTTACTGAATAGGGAATAAAATCTATTAGTTTTACATCTTAACTATGTCAAAATAGGATTTAGTTTTTCATGGTATTTTTTAAAATCTTTTAAATAAATTAACGTAAGAATGTCTGAATATATTCTCATCATTGTCGGCACCGTTTGGGTGAACAACATTGTGCTTGCACAGTTTCTTGGGCTGTGCCCGTTTATGGGTGTTTCACGCAAACTTGAAACGGCTATTGGTATGGGTTTAGCGACTACTTTTGTGCTAACGCTAGCATCTATTTCAAGTTACTTGGTACATGAATTTTTACTTGAGCCTTTTGGCTTAGAATATTTACGCACCATTAGTTTTATTTTAGTCATTGCTGCGATTGTTGGCTTTACCGAGTTAGTCGTGCATAAAACCAGCCCTCTTTTACATAATGTACTCGGTATATACCTACCTCTAATCACTACAAACTGTGCGGTCTTAGGGGTTGCATTACTTAATGTTCAACAATCCAATGGCTTTCTAGAATCAGCACTCTATGGCTTTGGCTCGGCACTTGGTTTTACCATGGTATTAGTATTTTTTGCTGCGATGCGCGAACGCTTAGCTGCCTCTGATATTCCTGAAGCATTTCAAGGTAATGCTATCGGCATGATCACCGCAGGCTTAATGGCGCTGGCATTTATGGGATTTACAGGTTTAATTAAAGCCTCATGATCACTGCAATTCTTATCCTTGTCGGCCTAGCAGTCGTGTTTGGTTTGATCTTGGGTTATGCCTCAGTGAAGTTTAAAGTCGAGGGCGATCCCTTAGTTG
>JBALXO010000167.1:0-3789 GCA_036960615.1 Cocleimonas sp.
TAAAAGTCCTTCAAATAAAAACAAGTCAATATCAACTATGGTGAGTTTAGTCTCGATTTGTTAAATTACCCTGATGACCCAAACCCGCTCCGAAAATATCCAAAAAAACGCTAGTAAAGTGCCGCAAAAACATACTCCTATGATGCAGCAATACCTGCGTATCAAATCGGAAAACCCCGAATTGCTATTGTTTTATCGCATGGGTGATTTTTATGAATTATTTTTTGACGATGCTAAACGTGCGGCGGCAATTCTAAATATTACGCTAACTGCACGTGGCAAGTCTGATGGTGAACCAATTCCAATGGCAGGTGTTCCCTATCATGCCGCTGAACAATACTTATCGCGTTTATTAAAAGAAGGGATTTCTGTTGGTATCGTCGAGCAAATTGGCGACCCAACCACTTCAAAAGGTCCTGTCGAGCGCAAAGTGATGCGGATACTTACGCCTGGTACAGTGACTGATGATTTTCTTTTGGAAGAACGCCGTGATAATTTATTGTTGGCTATATCTCAACACAAAGATCATTTTGGCATTGCTTGTATTGATCTCAGTAATGGTCGATTTATCGTTCAACAAGTGAAAGATCAACAATCTCTCTTCAATGAAATTGAACGCTTACAACCTGCTGAAGTTCTTATTGATGAGAACTCCGAATTAAAATTATCTGACAAATATCCAATTACCAAACGTGCTCCATGGCATTTTGATGAAGACCACGCGCGTCAATTATTACAAAAGCAACTTGGCACCAAAGATCTCAGTGGCTTTGGCTGCGATGATATGCCAATTGCAGTGACTGCCGCTGGAGTGTTACTCCAATATGTCAATGAAACACAACGCACTGCTTTACCCCATATTAATAGTTTGAAAGTAGAAAGTAGCGACGATGGGATTATTCTCGATGCAGCAAGTCGACGCAATCTAGAGCTTGAACACAGCCTCATGGGGGACCATAAAAACACCCTAATTTCAGTATTAGATAACACTGCTACCAGTATGGGCGGACGTTTATTGAGTCGCTGGTTAAATAAACCTTTGCGCGATCAAAATGTATTACGCAATCGCCATCAAGCCGTTGAAAGCTTCATCTCACAATATCATTACGAATCCCTGCATGACTCTTTAAGACATATTGGTGATATCGAACGTATCATTTCACGCATCGCTTTAGTCACTGCACGTCCGCGCGATCTATCCACTTTACGTAATTCATTAAAAATTGTTCCTGAACTGCATGCCGTACTCAATCAAATTGACAACCCTTTAATTGATAATTTACGCAATCAAATCAATCCACACGATGAGTTAGTCGCACTATTAGATAAAGCGATTATCGAAAATCCACCTGTATTGATTCGTGACGGTGGAGTGATTGCAGAAGGTTACGATGCTGACCTCGACGAATTACGTAATCTAAGTAAAAACTCAGACCAATATTTACTCGATTTAGAAACTCGTGAAAAAGCGCGTACAGGAATCTCAAGCTTAAAAGTTGCATACAACCGTGTGCATGGTTTTTATATTGAAATACCACGAACACAAAGTGCAGAAGTTCCTCCCGAATATGTACGTCGACAAACCTTAAAAATGGCAGAAAGGTTTATCCTGCCTGAATTAAAAGAGTTCGAAGACAAAGTACTTTCAGCCCGTGAACGTTCATTGTCTCGTGAAAAAGCACTATATGAAACGTTACTGCAAGATTTAGGTACATACACCATGAGCTTGCGTGAAACTGCGCAAAACATTGCCGAAGTTGATGTATTAAGTAATTTTGCTGAACGCGCTGTAATAAATAATTATTCACGCCCAGAGTTAAATGATCAATCGGGTATTAATATAACTGCAGGTCGTCACCCTGTGGTAGAACGTACTCTCGATGACCCATTTGTACCAAATGACTTACATATGGATACTAAGCGACGCATGCTGATGATTACTGGCCCAAATATGGGCGGTAAATCGACCTATATGCGCCAAATCACTCTAATTGTACTGATGGCACACATCGGTTGTTTTGTGCCTGCTGAAGCAGCTGTAATCGGTCCAATTGATCGGATTTTTACACGTATCGGCGCACATGATGATCTTAGTACTGGCCGCTCGACCTTTATGGTAGAAATGACAGAAGCTGCGAATATTCTCAATAATGCTACGGAAAACTCATTGGTACTTATGGATGAGATCGGTCGCGGCACAAGCACCTTCGACGGCCTATCATTAGCATGGGCATTTGCGGAATATCTTGCCAAACAAAAACAAGCATTCACGTTATTCGCCACACATTATTTCGAACTGACATCGTTGCCCGACAAAATCGGTACTATCGCGAATGTACACATCAATGCCGTCGAACATGGCGATCGTATTGTATTTTTACATAGCGTTAAAGAAGGCCCTGCGAATCAAAGTTATGGTCTACAAGTAGCTCAATTGGCTGGTGTACCCAAAAACGTCATCGCACAAGCTCGAAAGAAACTTCATCAACTCGAACAGGACGCACGAGAAGCAGCACAACAAGGACAAACACTGTCACTCAATTTAGGTTTTGCTGATGATGAACCAAGCATTGATGAAAATGCAGCGGAGATCAAACAAGTTCTAATAGATTTAGATCCCGATGACCTAAGTCCAAAGCAAGCTTTAGAAGCACTATATGACTTAAAAAAACGATTAAAGTAGCGGATACTATTTAAAAAGACACCCCCCAGCTTTTTGGTACTTTCTAATTATTTATAATGCACTCACCTGATAAAGAGTTATCATTATGAAATGTTAAAACTATGTTCCCTTAGTTAAATGGATATAACAAGGACCTCCTAAGTCTTAGTTGCTGGTTCGATTCCAGCAGGGAACGCATAACACTTTCTTATTAGGTCATTTAGATAACTCCACGCTACCATTTAACGTCCATATACAGTTCTTTATCGGTATCTTTATATAATTGATCCTTATACTTTTAATACTGGTTGACATAATCATTTAATTTCTTAAACTGCCCCCCCTAAGCTGAATTAAAGTATCTTTGAACTACAATTCAGTATCACCACTCAAGGGACCTTTGTAAGAATGAAAGCCATTGATTTAAGCATTTACGGTATCAACAACTCATCAGAAGTTATTTATAACCCCTCATATGATGTACTTTTTAAAGAAGAAACACGCGCAGACTTAGTAGGATATGAAAAAGGTGTCGTTACTGATACTGGTGCTGTTGCTGTTGATACAGGTATTTTCACTGGGCGTTCGCCTAAAGACAAATATATCGTTCGTGACGATGTAACCAGAGATAACTTCTGGTGGTCAGATCAAGGTAAAAATGACAACAATCCAATTACTCCTGAGCTTTGGGAGCATTTCGAAAACCTCGTAACAGAAGGCCTTTCAGGTGAACGCGTATTTGTTGTTGATGCTTATTGTGGCGCCAATGAAAGCACTCGCCTAAGTGTAAGATTCATATGCATGGTTGCGTGGCAAGCTCACTTTGTTAAGAACATGTTTATTCGTCCTACCGATACTGAATTAGAAACCTTCGAACCTGATTTTGTGGTCATGAATGGTGCTAGCGTGACAAATCCGCAGTGGGAAGAACAAAGCTTAAATTCAGAAAATTTTGTCGCATTCAACCTTACCAAGAAAATCCAATTAATTGGTGGCACTTGGTACGGCGGTGAGATGAAGAAAGGTCTGTTCTCAATTATGAACTACCTATTACCATTAAAAGGCATTGCTTCGATGCATTGTTCGGCGAATGTAGGTAAAAATGGAGACACTGCTGTTTTCTTCGG
>JBALXO010000017.1:0-10296 GCA_036960615.1 Cocleimonas sp.
AATCATTATTTCACAAAAGCAGCAATGCGATTTGCGGCTTCGACGCATTCTTCTATTGATGCTACTAGCGCCATACGGATTCTCTGTGAACCCGGATTAACCCCATCAACTGATCTAGCTAAGTAACTTCCTGGAACAACTTTTAGGTTTTTCTGCGCATAAATATCACGTGTGAAAATTTCATCATCAGTGTCAATATTTGGCCATAGGTAGAATCCCGCTTCAGGTTTATCTACATTCATAATCGGTTTGAGTATCTCTAAAACTGCATCAAACTTTTGTCGATATTGTTCTCGGTTTTCAATTACATGCTGCTCATCTTCCCAAGCCACAATGCTTGCCATTTGGATTGGTTCTGACATTGCACAGCCATGATAAGTGCGATAAAGCAAAAACTGTTCTAGTATTTCAGAGTCTCCAGCCACAAAACCCGAACGCAAACCCGGTGCATTAGATCGTTTTGATAAGCTATGAAATACCACACAACGTTTGAATTCAGTATTGCCCGCTTTTGCAGCAGCTTCTAATAAACCTACTGGGGGCTGGTTTTCATCAAAATAGATTTCGGAATAACACTCATCACTGGCAATAATAAAATCATGTTTTTCAGCTAAGGCTATTAGTTGCGTGATTTGTGCTTCACTGATTACTGAGCCAGTTGGATTGCCGGGACTGCATAAATATAACAATTGGCAATCATTCCATGTTTCCGCACTGACTAGTTCAAAATCAGGAATGAAATTGTTCTCAGCAGTACAGGCTAAAAATACCGGCTCTGCGCCAGCTAAAAACGCCGCCCCTTCGTAAATCTGATAAAACGGATTTGGCATTACAATTTTAGCATTTGCCTTTTTATCATTTAGCACAGCTTGAGCGAATGCAAAAAGTGCTTCACGTGTTCCGTTAACAGGTACAACATTAGTTTCAGGATTTAATACACCATCTTCCAAATGAAAACGGCGGCTCAACCAACTCGCAATACTGGTGCGTAAACCTAAAGAACCTTTAGTGACAGGATAATTTGAGAACCCTGCAAGATTGTCGCGTATTGCATCAAGAATAATATCGGGAGTTTTATGTTTTGGTTCGCCTATCGCTAATGACACCATGGGTATATCTGAGGGTGAAATACCTTCGTATAATTGAGCAATCCTTTGAAAAGGATAAGGGTGTAGTTTTGCAAGGTTGGGATTCATTGAAATCATCGATGCTTTTATAGAAATGGGTAAAAGCGAGATTATATGAGGAATATTCAGTGAAGTGTAAGGATTAGCGTGATTAAATATATCTTAAAGGGAAATTGATTGAGCTAATAATATAAGTTATATCTATTATTGATAAACAAATAAATCAATAAGAAAGGTTTAAAAATTATTATCATCATTAAATATCTCAAATTAGATACTTTTCTTTATATTCCTCCTTGTTTGTATTGTTTTTAGGATTTACATTTACCATAATAACAAGCCTTCATTTGCTATGAATTTCAACTCTTTACTTAAAACTATATAAGACAAACTGATAAACTAAGTTGTGATCCACAAAAATACCATCCCAAAATTTTCCATAACTTGTTTCACAAACACGTCTATAATTTTAAACAACCGCTTGAAATTTAGCCGACATATTGAGCATTAATAGGAATCTGACTAATGAACCAACCTGACGATAACAATAATAATAACCAAGACACATTACTTGATGGGGAAAACGCAATATACCTCGAGCAACTTTTCGAGAAATACTTAGAAGATCCAACTTCTGTCAGTGATCGATGGCAAACATATTTTGCTGATATGCCAGTACCTGCTGATTTTTTGAATGGCAGTACACATTCTGAAATGCGCGACAAGTTTGTGCAAAATAACCTTCATAGAAGTGCCTCATCAAGACCTGCCGCTGGTTCAGCGGAGCTTGAAACAGAACGTATGCAAGTGCATGTATCACAATTGATTTCGAACTATCGTGTTTTGGGTCATTTGGTTGCTTATACCAATCCGCTTCGTGGTGATGAGGTTTTACCTAATCTACCTGAGTTGACCTTAAAGAATTACGGCTTGGATAAAATTGATCCTGAGACTTTATTCGACCCTGGCAATTTCCAGATGAAGGAAACGCCTACTTTAGGCAATATCTATAATGCATTACGTCAAACCTATACCGAAAGTATAGGTATTGAATACATGCACATTATGGATACTAAAGAAGTGCATTGGCTACAAAGTCGCTTAGAGCCATGTAAAGCAAGGCCAGATTTTGATGCTGAAAAGAAAAGTGCTTTATTAGATGATTTAGTTTCATCAGAGACACTGGAACAATACCTTCATAAAAAATATGTGGGTCAAAAACGTTTCTCATTAGAAGGTGGTGAATCCTTAATCCCAATGTTGAATGAGATTATTCATCATTCAGCGGCACAAGAGACTCGTGAAATAGTTTTGGCTATGGCTCATCGTGGTCGTCTTAATGTACTTATCAACGTAATGGGTAAATCACCAGAAGTTTTATTTGATGAGTTTGAAGGGAAATTTAACGAAGATTTATCCGCTGGTGATGTGAAATATCACAAAGGTTTTTCTTGTGATATCGAGACCAAGCACGATCCAATTCATATGACCTTGGCATTTAATCCATCGCATCTTGAGATTGTTTCACCTGTTGCTGGTGGTTCAGTTCGTGCCAGACAAGACAGACGTTCAGAGCGAGCTACAGATCAAACGGGAAGAGTTGTTGCTGTTTCCATACATGGAGATGCTGCATTTGCAGGCCAAGGTGTGGTAATGGAGGCATTTAATATGTCTCAAACTCGTGGTTACCGTATTAACGGTACTGTGCATATTGTGGTGAATAATCAAATTGGTTTCACCACCAGTACCGATAATGATAGTCGTAGTACTTATTATCCGACTGATGTAGCAAAAATGGTCAATGCACCTATTTTTCATGTTAATGGTGATGATCCTGAGGCTGTTGCTTATATCGCTCAAGTTGCATTAGATTATCGTTTACAATTTAAGAAAGATGTTGTGATTGATTTGGTTTGTTATCGACGACATGGACATAACGAAGCTGATGAGCCAGCAATGACTCAGCCGATTATGTATAAAGCCATTCGTGCGATGAAAACCACACAAGAGCTTTATGCGCAGAAATTGATAAATGAAGGTCTGCTGTCTGAAAACCAATCAAAACAACGAATTAAAGATTGTAAAGATAGATTGAGTGCTGGAGAACCTGCTGTTGCAACTCTAAATTACAGTAGTATTCCTGAACATTTGTTAGTGAATTGGCAAAACTATTTAGACAGAGATTGGGCAACTAAAGTTGACACGACATATCCACTAGAAAAACTTCAGGGAATGACAAAGCGTTTCCATAATGTACCAGAAAGAATTACTGTACATCGTCAAATCAAAAAAATATTAGATGGCCGTAACGACATGGCCGAAGGTAAACGCCCAGTTGATTGGGGTTTTGGCGAAACACTTGCGTACGCTTCTTTACTAGAAGAAAACTACGATATTCGTATTAGTGGTCAAGACAGTGGTCGCGGTACGTTCTCGCATCGTCATGCTGTTTTACATAACCAAACAGAGAGAGCAGCTTGGGTTCCTTTAAAACATGTTGCCGATGATCAAGGCACTTTTACGGTAATCGATTCAGTACTCTCTGAAGAAGCAGTACTAGCTTTTGAATATGGTTACTCAACCACTTCACCAAACACTTTATTAATTTGGGAAGCACAATTTGGTGATTTTGTTAACGGTGCTCAAGTCGTTATCGACCAATTTATCAGTTCTGGCGAGCAAAAATGGGGTCGTTTATCTGGCTTAGTTATGTTTTTACCGCATGGTTATGAAGGTATGGGTGCTGAGCATTCATCTGCGCGTTTAGAGCGCTTTATGCAGCTTTGTGCAGAAGATAATATCCAAGTAGTTGTTCCTAGTACACCTGCTCAAACCTTCCATATGCTACGTCGTCAAATGCATAGACCTTATCGTCGTCCATTAATTGTTATGACACCAAAAAGCTTATTAAGAAATCCTGCTGCAGTTAGCACCATGGAGGAACTAGCTGAAGGTAGATTTAGAACGGTCATTGATGATGAGCGTTTTAATGAAGACAATAAAAAAGGAATTGAACGACTAGTGATGTGTAGTGGTAAAGTTTATTATGATATTCGTGCGAAAGCGGATGAGCTTGAAGATATGAACACACCTCTAATTCGACTAGAGCAACTTTATCCTTTCCCAGAAAATAAAATAAAACATATTTTAAAGTCGTATCCTGATCTTAAAGAAGTAGCATGGTGTCAAGAAGAACCACGCAATCAAGGCGCATGGGACAGCACTAAGCATCGTTTTTACCAATTTAAAGAATATAAGCTGAGTATCGTCAGCAGACCTAGTGCTGCTGCACCGGCGGTAGGCTCATATAAAGTCCACGTCATCCAGCAAGAAAAACTAGTAAAACAAGCATTGAACCTAGAGGCTAAATAATGACCATCGAAATACGCGTACCACAATTACCAGAATCCGTCGCAGACGCAGGCATTGCAGCTTGGGTTGTAAACGTTGGAGATCATCTAACGGAAGATCAAAATATTCTTGAACTAGAAACAGATAAAGTGGTTTTAGAAGTTCCTGCACCTGCTTCAGGTGTGTTAATAGAAATTATTGCAGAAGAGGGCGCGACGGTTTTAGCCGGTGATCTCATCGGTATTATTGATGACTCAGCTGTTGCTTCAGCAGCACCTGAAGAAGCGACACCAGCTGTAGAAACATCAAATGCAGATGTTAATGCCAGTCCATCGGTAAGAAAAACCATGGCAGAAGAAGGTATCGATGGTGGTTCTGTAACAGGAAGTGGTAAGAATGGTCGTATTCTTAAAGAAGACTTAGATAAAAGCAGTGACAAGAAAGCCGCTCCTGCAGCTGCACCAGCTAAGAAAGTGGCGAAAGGAGAAACATCGGTTGATCTAAGCGGTCGTGAAGAACGTCGTGTACCAATGACAAGATTACGCGCAAAAATTGCAGAGCGTTTAATTGATGCACAGCAAACTGCTGCTATTTTGACTACTTTCAATGAAGTTGATTTAAGTAAAGTCATTCGCCTCCGTAAAAAGTATCAAGAACGTTTTACTAAAATTCATGGTGTAAAACTTGGGTTTATGTCGTTCTTCATAAAAGCTGCAACTGAATCACTAAAGCGTTATCCAGAAATTAACGCCAAAATTGATGATGGCGACATTATCTACCAAGGTTATTACGACATTGGTGTAGCAGTATCTTCAGAACGTGGTTTGGTTGTTCCTATTTTAAGAAACACCGATACTATGGGCAATGCAGATATCGAAAAAGGCATTGCTGATTTTGCTGGAAGAGCGCGTAGCGGTCATTTAGAGATGGATGAACTAATTGGCGGAACCTTCTCCATTACTAATGGCGGTATTTTCGGATCGATGTTATCTACACCGATTATAAATCCACCACAAAGCGCTATCCTTGGAATGCACAATATTCAAGAACGCGCGATGGTTGTTGATGGTGAGATTGTAGTTCGTCCAATGATGTACTTGGCACTTTCTTATGATCACCGTTTAATAGATGGTAAAGCGGCAGTAAGCTTCTTGGTTAAGATGAAAGAGTTACTAGAAGATCCAGCTAGTTTGTTCTTAGAGCTATAAGTTTTAGCAACGCTTACAAACGTTTATAAAGCGTTTGTAACGCAACCAAAAAAGCCTTCTTCTTAATCAAAGAGGGCTTTTTTTTGTTCTATAAAAATCTATATCATACCAATATAAAAAATAAGTCTTCGTTATCAAAGTTAAAATATTTTGAAACATTATTGTCATAATTTTACCGTATTATTTAAGCGTGTTATCTAAGTACTAACAAAAACTAATAACAGATAAGGATATATTTTGGCAAAAACAAATGCAAAGAATCGAAACGTAAACCGAGCTCTACAATACATAGAGCATTTTGGTTTATTGGTCATTGTTATTGCAACAGTAATTGCAGTCGGTCAAGAAATCATGGTGATGGTGGATAAAAGCAGGGTAGATTTAAGTGATATTCTACTTATGTTTATTTATCTTGAAATTATTGCGATGGTGCAAATTTATTACGAAGAAAACCGCCTACCCATTCGTTATCCAATTTATATAGCGATTGTTGCTTTAGCAAGGTATGTAATTTTAGATGCTAAATCTTTCGAAGCTTGGCGCTTGTTAGAGATTGGTTTAACAATATTACTACTGACATTTGCGGTATTGGTTGTAAGGTACGGTCACATGACTTTGCCTTATATAAATCTGAGAAGGAAGTCGCTTTCTGAGTTAGAAGATGCTGATTTAAAAGCTTTTGATCTAGGGAATGTAGAATCAAAAAAATCTAATTTAAGTGATCCAGATATAAAGAATTCTGATTTAGAGGTTAGATCAGATAGTGAAAATTCTGAACAGCATAAGCAAATCTAAATATCTTATTTTCACTATAAAAATGACACCCTTCACCTTTTTACTAGCTCTTCAGGTCGCTGTCATTACACATTTTCTTTGTCTTGACTACTTTTTTCTAACTGAAAACAGTTAAAAAGGTAGGGGGTGTCCTTAACAATTACTTGATAAGAATGTGTTTTAACGTGCTTCAATCACTTTATACATTCTAGCCAATGCATCTTTTGGCCAGACTTCGTTAGGATCGTAGTACTCTTCAAAAGAAGGAATATCCGCTTTCATTTGAGTCCAAGCCAACTTACTTTTGGTGAAGATATTTATATCAGGGGGGAATGCATTCGGATTTTCTAAAGTACCCACACGGACAAAGGAAAAGTCTTCACCCAGTGCACCATAAGTACTCCAAATGGCAATTTTACATTCAGTACACCGATGAATAACTTGGCCCATACCACTGGTGGTTTCCATCAGTACGCCTTCTGTTGATCCTGACTTTACATTGACGCAAGTACTTTCAATCATGGCGTTAAGTGCATGCGCAGAACCGCTTTGGCGTTGACAGTTTGTGCAATAACATGCGTGAATAAACAGTGGGCTGTCGGTGATTTCATATTGGACATCACCGCAACTGCATTGACCTTTCATAACGACCCCTAAATAGTTTGTCTACCTTATGGTAGATAGAAATCTATAATCGTATAATTAAAAAGATAAATCAAGTAGCACTAATTTGAACTTGTTCCAGTTTAAAATGACACCCTCCACCTTTTCACCTGTTTTCAGTTAAAAACCATAAAAAAGGTGGGGGGTGTGCTTTAATACTTACTTTAATAATAGCTTTAGAATCAATGCAAAAACACGCCCTCGAAACCCTCCAAAACACCTTCGGTTATAGTGATTATCGGCATAACCAAAAAGACATTATCCATAAGATGCTTGATGGTGGGGATGCCTTTGTATTAATGCCAACTGGTGGTGGTAAATCATTGTGTTATCAGATACCTGCGATGGTTCGTGAAGGTGTTGGTATAATTGTTTCACCGTTGATTGCCTTGATGCAAGATCAGGTTGATGCTTTGAATCAACTCGGTATTAAAGCTGCTTTTTTAAATTCTACACTCTCAGTAGGTGAGCAACGCGATGTTGAGAAATCGCTGTTAAATAACGAACTACAGATGCTCTATGTTGCTCCCGAACGTTTGTTATCAGAATCTACTTTAAACCTACTAAACCAATGCCAAATCGCACTGTTTGCGATTGATGAAGCACATTGTGTTTCGCAATGGGGACATGACTTTCGACCTGAGTATCAACGTCTCTCAGCATTGCCAGAACGTTTTCCTAATATTCCACGTATTGCCTTAACAGCGACTGCTGACAATCGAACGCGTGCTGAAATTATTCAGCAACTACGTTTGCAAGATGCAGGTGTATTTGTAAACAGTTTTGATCGACCGAATATTACCTATACGATTTCTGAAGAACATAATGCACGTGAAAAACTTTGGAAATTTATTCAAGAAAAACATAAAGATAAAGCTGGTATTGTCTATTGTTTATCACGTAAAAAAGTCGAAGGCACAGCTGAATGGCTAAGTAAAAAAGGTGTGACTGCATTGCCTTATCATGCAGGTTTAGGTACCGAAATGCGCGCGCATCATCAAAAACGTTTTTTACGTGAAGAAGGTGTAATCATTGTCGCTACTATTGCCTTTGGCATGGGTATCGATAAACCTAATGTGCGTTTTGTAGCGCATTTAAGTTTACCTAAAAATATTGAAGCCTATTATCAAGAAACAGGTCGTGCAGGACGCGATGGTGACGCCGCTGATGCGTGGATGAGTTACGGCTTGCAAGATGTAATTTTTCTGCGTCAGATGATGATGGATGGCACGGGCAGTGAAGAATATAAACGTCTCACCAATCAAAAACTCGATTCGATGTTGAGCTTATGCGAAATGGCGAGTTGCCGTCGTCAGGCAATTCTGGCGTATTTTGATGAAGAAATGAGCGAGCCTTGTGGCAACTGCGATAACTGCCTAAACCCACCCGAAACGTGGGATGCAACTACAGATGCGCAAAAAGCCTTATCCACTGTTTACCGAACGGGACAACGCTTTGGTGTGGCGTATTTAATCAATGTGTTATTAGCAAAAAGCGATGATCGTATTGTTAACAATGGGCACGACCAAATCAGCACCTGGGGTATTGGCGAAAATTTGCTAAGCCATGAATGGAATGGTTTGTTCCGACAGTTAATTTCACAAGGCTATTTAAATACTAATTCACAATACGGCGGCATCGAACTCACTGAAAAATCACGCGCTTTACTAAAAGCTGAAATCACCTTACTCGCGCGTAAACAACGCAAGCCTGAGAAGCCATCTAAAGCTGTTAAAGGTCGTTCGGCTAAAGCAGAGTTACGCACTGTGGACGAAGAGTTATTCGAAGCTTTACGTGCCTTACGCACCGATTTAGCCAGCGAACAGGGTGTTCCTCCATATGTTATCTTCAGCGATTCGTCATTAATTGAGATGGCAAAGCAACGCCCACAAAGTGAAGACACTTTTCGTTATATCAATGGTGTTGGTGAAATGAAGCTAGTGAAATACGGCGATAAATTCATGGGTGTGATTCGAGCACATCCTTTACCAGAGCTATTCAAAAATAACTTCTCAGATACCATCAATGAAACTTTGGCTTTACATAATGATGGTCTAACTGTCGATGAAATTTCAGGTAAACGCGACTTGAGTTCATCAACAATCTATTCACACCTTGCAGATGTAATCGAAGCAGGCATGCTGAAAAGTGCAGATGTATTAGATATAGATGATGAAGATCTAGAAACGATCGAACGTACAGCTGAGTTTTTAAACTCAAAACAAGATAATGCGTTAAAGCCATTATTTGAAGAGTTAGACGGCGAATGGAATTATGGAATATTGCGTTGCGTGGTGAGTGGCTTGTAAGTAAAGAGGTCTATCTGTTTCTGGGTAAACGTTTTAATATACTGATTTGTTTCTTTTCGACTGAAATATAACCACCTTCTTTCAAATCTTTAAAGGTTCTACTGATCATTTCTCGGGATGAGCCAACCATTTCGGCAAAATCTTGATGTGTTAGTTTTTGCGTAATCAAAACCCCTTCTGAATTTTCTTCAGCATGATTGTATAAAGTCTCAATCAAGCGTCCGTATATGTCTTTGGAGGTTAACAAACAGATTTGTTCATCCATACTCCGAATTCTGTTAGTCAAAGATTTAAATACAGACCAACAAGCGGCAGGATGAGCATTCATAAAATCTTTAAACATCGAGTGATCTAAAGTTAGCAAAGTACAATCTTCTACCGATGATACCGATGCTGAGCGTGGTTCATTACTTAACAAACTTAACTCGCCAAATAAATCACCATCATTCATAAAGGTAAATATCGTCTGGTTACCCTCTTCATCTGTGGCAGAAACTTTTAAACGTCCTTGGATAATGACAAATAAACTGCGGCTTAAATCACCTTGATTAATAATAATGGTATTTTTTTTTACCTTAACTATCTTCATTACTCCAGCAAGTTCAGCAAGCTCTTGCATACTCATACCTTCGAAAAAATCTATATTTTCTAGTTGCTTAGCACGATTACTTATTAAAAGGTTTGAATCACTTAGGCTGGTACTCATTGATCGTCCTTTTATTAATTTGTGAAAATCACTAGTGAAAGTACTTAGTACTTACAATAGTGTGAATAAATCAGGTTCATTCACTTTAGTTATTTTTTAGCGAAATGTATGCTTTTATATAAGGTATGTTATTTTTGTTTTGAAAAGTATTTAAAGCA
>JBALXO010000017.1:10396-34070 GCA_036960615.1 Cocleimonas sp.
AGCTAACAACCGTGCAATAAACGATTTAAATAGAATAGGCTTGCTCAATAAGAGATAATCGATTTCTTAATTATTAACATCCATCAAAGCTTACTCTTATGGCAAAACTTGTTACCGAAACAGTGACTGATATTCACCACTGGAATGATTCATTATTTAGTTTTAAAACCACCCGAGAACACAACTTCCGTTTTCACAATGGTCACTTCGTGATGATAGGCTTAGAGGTTGACGGTAAACCATTAACGCGTGCTTACAGTATTGCGAGTGCGAATTATGAAGATGAATTAGAGTTCTT
This sequence comes from Cocleimonas sp., assembly GCA_036960615.1. Lineage (GTDB taxonomy): Bacteria > Pseudomonadota > Gammaproteobacteria > Thiotrichales > Thiotrichaceae > Cocleimonas. The sequence continues at coordinate 10,695 of JBALXO010000017.1, forward strand.
CAGCATAAAGGTAGCGGATGGCCCGCTTACTTCAAGATTACGTAACCTGAAAATTGGTGATGAGATCTTTGTTAGTACCAAACCCACTGGAACCCTGGTGGCTGATAATTTACTCCCAGGTAAACATCTTTACTTGATCAGTACTGGAACGGGCTTAGCACCGTTTATGAGTATTATCAAAGATCCAGATATTTATGACCGTTATGACAAAGTGATACTCACGCACGGAACGCGAACTGTGTCAGAACTAGCATATGAGAATTACATTACTCAGGAACTACCGAATAATGAGTATTTCGGGGACGTGGTTAAAGAAAAGCTGATTTATTATCCGACGGTTACCCGCGAAGAGTTTCGTAATCAAGGCAGAATTACTGACCTAATAAAATCAGGCAAACTATTTACCGATATTGATCTTCCAACAGCAAATATAGAAGACGATCGTTTTATGATTTGCGGCAGTCCTTCGATGTTAAATGATACTTGCACCATTTTAGACGAAATGGGATTCACTGAATTTAACAAAGGTAAGTTAGGTCATTATGTAATTGAGCGAGCGTTTGTAGAACGTTAGTAGCTTTTATGGCTTTTTAGTATTAGGCACAGAGAAACTGTCAAAAAGTAGGGGGTTGTCTTAAAAACTCAGAAAAATGGTATTTTCATTTATTCTCTAAAATGAAATACTATTAGCTATTCTGGTTCATGATTATTTTTGTTTTTATGTAACATGCCAATCAACCTCCATCAGTAACTACTAGTCCAACAGCGATTGAACCAAAACCTATCCATGCTTCTGGTCCCATTTTTTCCCCGAGAAAAGTAATACTTAAACCAACAGCAATGGGGGGGATCAGAAGTGTAACCAACATAAGGTTTGCAGATCCTGTCCGTACCAGTATTTCAAAGTAAAGTAGATAGGCAACTGCCGTTGATAATAAAACTACAGCGAGTAGCGATGCCCATACTGACGTTGATAGCGTTAAACTGGGTATTCCTTCAGTCAATAATATAATCGGAGTCATAAGCACGGTACTTCCAATTAGCATTCCGCAAGCATCCATAACAGGAGGGTAAACTGATAGAAAACGTTTCCCGCGAACTTAGTAGTACTTAGAATCATTTTAATTAAGTTAACTATTGTAAAACACCCGATTCTTTCGGCCTTATCATTTATTATTAACGTCTAAATTTATTCATTATGATGATTACCTACACCCATTTTAAATAAAAATTACTTGTCAATAAACGGATGGAAACAGCATAGAAAGTAAGATTAAACTAGCAACATCAATTTTGAGTAAGGATCAATATTATGTCTATGCCAGCTGAACAAACAATGCGTAATGCGATTACTGATAGAGACAAGACTCTGGATGGGAAATTTTTCTACGCCGTTATAACTACGGGTATTTTTTGTAAACCTTCGTGTTCTTCCCGCTCGCCAAAACCCGAAAATATACGGTTTTTCCTAGGTGTGGAGCAAGCTATGCTGTCAGGATTTCGGCCTTGTAAACGCTGCCGGCCTACTGAAGATAATCCACATGTTGAAAAACTAATAAAGGTAGCCCGTCATATAGAATTGCATGCAGATGAGCCACTCACTTTGGCAAACTTAGGTGATATTGTAAGTCTTTCGTCTACTCAGCTTCAGCGAATATTTAAACAAGCCTTTGGCGTTTCACCTAAAGCTTACCAAGATAACCTTCGAATGAAGCAGTTTAAACAATTCCTCAAAGATGGCGAAAGTGTTACCGATTCGATTTTTTCATCTGGCTTCAGTTCTATCAGCCGTGTTTACGGTGAAGCCAATCGCAATATAGGAATGACACCCAAGGCATACCGTGCCAGAGGCATGGGTGAGCACATTAGCTATGCCTGTCGTAAAAGTGCACTGGGTTTGATCATTATGGCTGCAACGGATAAAGGTGTTTGTTTCGTACAGTTTGGTGATACTGAAGAGTCACTTATTTCCAAGTTAAAAGAAGAATTCCCTAAAGCTGAAATGAATGTATCAACAGCAACAGAAGCGCCCGAACTTGATATGTGGGTACAGGCACTAGATCAGCATATTAGTGAAGGTGCTCCTAGACCAGATTTACCCCTTGATATGAGAGGTACAGCGTTTCAAGTTAAAGTCTGGCGATTCCTATTAAGTATTCGTGAAGGTGAAGTACTCAGTTACGGAGAAGTGGCCACACAAATCGAAAAACCTAAGGCATTTCGAGCAGTGGCAACTGCATGTGCTAAAAATCGTATAGGCGTACTGATTCCCTGTCATCGCGTTTTAAGAGGGGATGGTAGTCTCGGCGGATATCGTTGGGGCTTGGAACGAAAGCGTGCATTGTTAGATAAGGAAAGAGAAAGACGAACAAGTTAGATTTAGCTGATGTTATGCGCATAGAGGAAAGGTTTTGCAACATTACTTAGTTGTTTTGATTCAGTTCTAAGAATATAAACTTAAGAACCCCCAGAAATGTGGGGTATCTTTTTAAGCTTTTTTAATAGTCTACTTTCGTAATAATCCTAACATTAACAAACCAATCCCAACCGCAGCAATTCCCCAAGTAATCGGTGAGAACGCAGTCGGAACAAATACCAATGGTGAGCTAGATAACACCGCGGCTAATATGAAAATCCCACCTGTAATGGTTAGCGTCGTGCGTTTGTTGGCCCTATTAATTTCATTTTTTAGAGCTTCTATTTGACGTGAATCAGTATTCGTATCATGTTGTTTTTTATGAATTTCTGCGATCACTTCATTGATCATTACTGGCATATGCGGTAATTGTTCGATCAGTTTTGGTAAGTTGTATTGGGCACCTTTGAATAATGAGCGAAAGCCTTTTTGTTCGTCCATCCATTGTTGTAAGAATGGTTTTGCAGTGACCCATAGATCTAAGTCCGGGTAGAGTTCGCGTCCCATGCCTTCGATATTTAATAGTGTTTTTTGGAGTAAAACCAATTGTGGCTGGACTTCCATATTGAAGCGCCTGGCCGTTTGGAACAGGCGCAATAATAGTTTTCCATAGGAAATATCTTTAATTGGTAGTTCGAAAATAGGTTCGCATACAGTACGAATGGCGGCTTCAAATTCACTGGCTTTGGTATCTGCTGGAACCCAGCCTGATTCAATATGAGCTTCGGCAACACGTCGGTAATCTCGGTTAAAAAAGGCGTGAAGGTTTTCTGCTAGATAACGTTGGTCTTGAAGTTCTAGTGTTCCGACAATGCCAAAATCGACAGCGATGTATTTTGGGTCATTGGGATTTGAGTCATCAATGAAAATATTGCCAGGGTGCATATCGGCATGGAAAAAATTGTGTCTGAATACTTGCGTAAAGAAGATATCAACACCGCGTTCGCCCAACACTTTCATATTGATGCCAAGATCTTTTAAGCGTTGTGTTTGACCAACGGGAATGCCATAAATACGTTCCATTACCATGACTTCTGGAGTGCAGTAATCCCAATAGATTTCTGGCACATATAAATCAGTTGAGTCTTTATGGTTACGTCGTAGCTGGCTAGCATTCGCAGCTTCACGGCCTAGATCTAGCTCATCAAAGATGACTTGTTCGTAATCTTCAACGACTTCAACAGGTCGCATTCGCTTACCTAAATCACTTGTTTTACTGAGCATTTTAGCGATCAAAAGCATCAGATCAATATCGTGACGAATTGTGAGGTTAATTCCAGGGCGTACTACTTTAACGATAACGTCTTCGCCACTGTGTAAAACAGCCGTATGTACTTGTGCGATTGAGGCTGAGGCTAAAGGAGTTTCATCGAATTTAGCAAAAAGCTCATCTGTAGATTTTTCTAGGTTTTTCTCAATGATCTTGCGTGCTTCTACTCCAGAAAAGGGTGGAACATCATCTTGTAATTTTGCAAGTTCATTGGCAATGTCATCGGCTAATAGATCACGACGTGTGGATAATATTTGGCCAAATTTTACAAATACTGGTCCGAGATCTTCTAACGCTTTACGCAGGCGCTCACCACGAGATGCGCGTTCAGTTTTCTTCCAGTTCCACGGTGAGATATGGTAGATAAACCGAAACGGCTTAAGGGCGGGAATCATGTAAATGTACTCATCTAGATTGTGTCTAATGAGTACTCGATTGATTACGAAGAGTCGGTAAATTTGTGAGAACAGATTCATATTGTTATTTTTCTTCTTTTCTTGATTGAGGTTCTTGTGATTGTTCTTGTATAGAACTCTGCAGGTTTTTGACTCTAGCTTCTAAGCGGTCGATATCCATTCTTACATCATCGACTTGATCCATAAAATAGTTTATCTCTGCATCTGCCGGCGTCACTTTTGCCTCTTCACTAAGGTATTCGCTGGTGTTGAGTTTCATCGCTTCGACAGTTTCGCTAAACCATTCTCTGCCACTGCGAACAACTTGTCCCGCTTGATGTGCAATGATGTCACCAACGAGTTTTGATAGGAGTTCTTCCCAATCAATGTCGACATCTTTAAGTATTGCGCTGAATTTTTCTGCAACACGCATATCGCCATCGATTTCAACATCACTTTCAAGCATCGAGGCACCTGCGTTGTCAGCGGTGCTTAAACGCATCAGTGCCATTGGTGAGCCGTGGATGGTGGCGTCAACTTCGCCATAAATAATAGTATTATTATCTTGGTCATCTGCAAGCGCACTATCAGGATAATTCGCCATTACTTGAATACCAGAGACGGCCGGCATAAAGAACAGATTCAAATCTAGCCCCGTAATGTGTAAGCGAATGATTTTACCATCTAAGGCTTCACATTTAGCTAAAGACTCACCATCAAGCTTCAGCCATGCATTGAGTGCTGTTTCGATTGCAGATAAAACGGGTAGGGGAATGTTCACAGGGACTTCTTTCGTTTTTACTTAAAACTTATAGCCAGTATGCAGGGCGACAACTCCACCAGTCATATTATGATAAGACGTTCGTTCGAATCCTGCATCGTCAAACATACCCTTTAACGTTTCTTGATCAGGATGCATGCGGATAGATTCTGCAAGGTAGCGATAGCTGTCTTCGTCATTGGCGACGAGTTTGCCAATTAGGGGTAATAATTTGAATGAGTATTGGTCGTAAATTGTACCTAATGCAGGAAGTACTGGTTTTGAAAACTCTAATACCATCAGTTTTCCACCCGGTTTTAAAACACGATAAATAGAACGTAAAGCGGCATCTTTATCTGTAACGTTTCGTAAGCCAAAAGCCATAGTTACGATGTCATATTTATTATCATCGAATGGCAATTCTTCGGCATTCGCTTGGATGTATTCGATATTGCCCGCAATGCCCATATTAGTGAGGCGCTCACGACCATTTTCCAACATGGATCCATTGATGTCGGATAAAGTAACCATGCCGTCTTTACCGACAATACGTGTGAATTTAGCTGCCAAATCGCCTGTACCACCGGCTAGGTCTAAAATTGTGTCACCTTTCTTAGCACCTGAGTTTTCGATGGTATAACGCTTCCATAAACGATGTACACCAGCTGACATTAAATCATTCATCAAGTCGTACTTATCAGCGACAGAGTGGAATACATCCGCTACTTTGCTCTCTTTATCGGATACGTCTACTTGTTCGTAGCCGAAATGCGTAGTCTTCTCGGTATGATCTTGACTTGCTTGATTTGACATATGTGGTCCTGAATCGCTGATGTTTGATTATCTTTACTGTTGATTTGTTTGATAGCGTGAATGCCTAAATATTAATCAAAACAATGTTTTAGAGAATCGTATTAAAAATTAGTAGGTTATTATATCAATATATAGACTAAGCGTATCTTGATATTTAAGCGTTATTTTAAAATAGTAAATAGTGAATTTCAGCTACGGAAAGCTGGATAAACATAGTATGGAGACTATCACGATGAAAATTGTATCAATCAAACGATTGCTTTTAACACTTACCCTTACTTTAGGTGGTGTTATGACCTTGCCAGCTTATGCATGGCCTGACACTGATGAAATGAATATGTGTGGTGCTGCTACAAAAACAGTACGTGCCTACAATGGTGATCATAGAACTTGGGCGGCGCATGATAATTATGTTGCGCATCGTGGTAATGCTTATTACCAGCGTACCAATTGTCCCCAGTCGAAGGCGACTAAGAACTACAAAGGTAAAAATTGGGCTCCAAAAGCTAAGATGATGCCAGCAAAACATAAGATGAAGTCGATGACTAAATCTAAGTCTCACAAGATGCATAAAGGCCATAACCCAAATCATAAACATCATGCTGATTGCATTCGAACTGATCGCTTGAATAATGCGGGTCTTATTGTAAAAAAAGCAGCTCATCATGCATATTTACAAAAAGTAGATCATAATTTCTACCGTCAAGCGCAAGTGGTACTTAATATGAGCAGAGTTAAGCCGGTTTCTAAAATACATAACCCAAAACATAAACATCATGCTGATTGTGTTCGTACTGATGGTTTAAATAATGGTGGAGCAATTGTTAAAGTGGTTCGTAAAAAGCATCACTTATTAAAATAGGAAACTATTAACAACTAACTGTTTGTTGATTGTGAAATAAAAAAAGCAGGACTTCTTAATGAAGTTACTGCTTTTTTTATGTCTGCTAATTATTAAGGAAATAGAAATAGCGAAAAAGGTGGGGGGGTCTTAATGAATTGTACAATGCTCTTATCTTCAATTTATTAAAACTGCTTTGGTAAAGCCTCACTAAGTCACTTATAATCAAACAATACTAAATTGAGTAAACACACATGAGTGTAAAAAGAGCAGAACAGGGTGTAAAACTTCGCGGTGCTGATAAGGTTGCGAGAATCCCAATTAAAGTCATCCCTAGTACTGAAATTAAGCGTAAGCCGTCATGGATTCGTGCTAAGGCACCGACTTCACCTGAAGTTAGACGCCTTAAAGAAATTTTGCGTGAGCAAAAACTCAATACTGTTTGTGAAGAAGCTGCTTGTCCTAACTTAGGTGAGTGTTTCACTAAAGGTACTGCTACCTTTATGATAATGGGTGACATCTGCACGCGTCGCTGTCCATTTTGCGATGTCGGTCATGGTCGTCCTGATCCTCTTAATATTGATGAGCCTGCTAGTCTTGCAGAAACCATTCAAGCAATGGGTCTACGTTATGTAGTAATTACCTCAGTAGATCGCGATGATCTTCGTGATGGGGGTGCGCAACATTTTGTCGATTGCATTAATGCGGTACGTGAGAGTAATCCTGAGATTCGAATTGAAATACTAACGCCTGATTTCCGTGGTCGTATGGATGTTGCTTTAGAGATCATGACCAAATCTCCACCTGATGTTTTCAATCATAATTTAGAAACTGTCCCTCGCTTGTATAAACAATCACGCCCAGGTTCTGATTATCAATGGTCGTTAGATTTACTCAAGAAATTCAAAGTAATGCATCCAACACTTCCAACTAAATCTGGCTTAATGTTAGGTTTAGGAGAAGAGATAGAAGAGGTCAAAGAAGTGATGCGTGATTTACGTGCACACAACTGCGACATGCTAACTTTAGGTCAATATTTACAACCTAGTTTAGATCATCTTGCTGTCGAGCGTTTCGTGACGCCAGATGAATTCAAAGAGCTAGAAGTTGTTGGTTATGAAATGGGATTTTCTCATGTGGCCAGTGGCCCGATGGTAAGATCATCTTATTTTGCGGATGAGCAAGCGGCTGGGGTAATTTAACTCAACGACTGAGCTTAGTTCAGTTGGTTATAATTGAAATACATTTGATTTAACCGATCTTTTTCATGAAAAAATCTAGTTCAAATTTTAGACGCTTTATAGCAGTCATCGTGTTACTTCTGACACTATTGTTGTTGCTGTTTATATTCTCGGCAACGCGAAGTGCTTTAGATGTATGGGAGCGATTGCAAGATCTGCCTACTGCTCTTTTTTATCTCTACTCTGGTTTAATTGTCGCTTTAATACTCTTCAGTGTTTGGTTGATTTATAAACTCTTAAAACCTTCCCAAATAGGTTTGGATACTTCAATTGATAATATTTCTGAAGATTCTATTTTTGAAGAATTAGATCAGGCTGACACAGTCGGCGTTGATACTGCAAATTTACGCCGTGAAATCGAACATCTTCAAGAACGCAGAGAAACTGGCAAAATCTATGTAGCCTTTTTCGGTGATGTAAGTACTGGTAAATCTTCAATTATTAACGCCTTATTGCCTAATGAGAGTACAAATAAAGCGACTTTAGAGATCAATGTCCGAGGTGGTTCAACGCAGAATATTCATCAATACACTTGGAAGAGTACTTCTGGGGATGAGCTAGTTTTAACAGATCTGCCTGGCCGTAATGAAGCCAATGGTGAATTAGATGAGATGGCAAAAAAAGAAGCGGTGCGTTCGCAATTAGTCGTTTACGTGACAGATTCTGATTTATCACGCACTCAATACGAAGATATCCAGCAGTTACAAAGTTTTGGCAAACCGATGGTCGTTGCACTGAATAAAAGCGATCGCTTTAACGATGAAGAAAAACAATTATTAGGCGAACGATTTCAGCAACAATTCTCTGGTCAAACTGATACTACTAAACTATCAATTAATTTAGTTTTTGTTCAATCAGGCGGTGAAGAAGAGGTAATTAAAGCTTTTCCTGATGGCCACGAAGAAACGCATATACGTCAGCGCAAAGCGGATGTTTCGGCACTTGCCAATGTTGTTCAAGATGAAATTGATAAACAAAGTGATGTATTAGAGTCTTTGCGTGATGCTAGTGTATTCGTTTTAGTGAAACAACAATTGGATGTCGCTAAGCAAGACTTCTGTGATGAAGAGGCTCAAAAGATAATAAAAAGTTCTACCAAGAAAGCTGTGTTTGGTGCATTAGCTTCGGTAAGTCCTGGTTCTGACTTAGTCATACAAGGAGTGCTTGGAACGCAAATGATTAAAGGTTTGTGTGGCTTGTATGATGTGCCTGTTCGACAATTAGATATTGATAGTTTGTTAGACTTTAGTACCGGTCAAATGAGAAAAAGTGTGCCTATATTGTTAGCGGTTGCAGGTAACGGGATGAAAGCCTTCCCCGGAATTGGAACGATTACTGGTGGTGTGACACATGCTGTCGCTTATGGTTTGATCTTTGATTCATTAGGTCGCGCAGTTAATAAAACCTTACAACAACGCGGTAAACTAAAGCCTGCACCAGCAGCAATTACCTTTAAGGAGATGTTGAGTGAAGATCTGGAATCACGTGCAAAGCTATTTGCCAAGTTGGTTTTCGACAAGCAACAAAAGTGATGTTGTAACTGGAAATATTGATAAGTCAGAAATCTCTGCTTCTGAGTTAATCAAAAGTCACGATCGTAATCAGCTCAAGGGCAATTCAAATATTGAATTAGCTAAAGAAAGCCTTAGTCAATTACTGGCAGATACACGTGTACCTGATTCAGTTCGCGAAGTCTTGAGTGGCGAGTATCAGCAATTACAGAAAATGCTTACTAAACTAGAACAAGGTCATCTTCATATTGCAGTGTTTGGGCGTGTTAGTGTGGGTAAATCCTCGGTATTGAATGCTTTGCTGGGCAAGGATGTATTTAGCGTTAGTATTCTGCATGGCGAGACTAAAACCGAAAGTATTGAAGCTTGGCATGAGGTTGACGCAGGTGGTGTTTATTTGATTGATACTCCTGGCATTAACGAAATAGACGGTGATGAGCGAGAACGCTTGGCTCATGAGGTTGCTAATCGTTCTGATTTGTTACTGTTTGTTGTAGATAGTGATTTAACCGAAGTTGAGTTAGCAGCGTTAAAAACAGTTGCAGCAACTCAACGTCCGATCATTCTAGTTGTAAATAAATCAGATCAATACAATGAAAATGAAATTTTAGAATTACGCACGATTGTTAAACAACGAGTCAAAGGCATTATTGCTGCAAACAATATTATCTTTACAGCGGCATTACCGGCAAAACAAACTGTCATCATGGTTGATGAAAAAGGTGATGAGACTGAAACGGTACGCCAACGATCTACTGATATTATCAATTTAAAATCACGCTTATGGGAAGTCGTTGAAGCTGAAGGTAAAACATTGTCAGCACTTAATGCATCATTATTTGCGGGAAATATTAGTCATCAGCTAGGTGAAAAGTTACTAGCTGCACGTAAAGACTTGGGCGAAGAAACAATTCATATGTACTGTGTCGGTAAAGGTGTCGCTGTGGCATTAAATCCAATTCCAGTTGCTGATCTGCTCGCTGCAGCTGCTATCGATGTGAGCATGGTGATTCATCTGTCTAAAATTTATGGTTTGCCCATGAGCAAGTCAGAAGCTGGAGAGTTAATCAAAACAATCGCTGCACAAATGTTGGTGTTATATGCGACATTTTGGGCGATTCATTTAGCATCGTCGGCACTTAAGATTGGCACTGTGGGTTTTTCAACTGTGGTAACTGGTCTGGCTCAAGGAGCAGTCGCTTGGTATAGCACTTTAGTTGTAGGTAGAGTTGCTGAAGATTATTTAGTAAAAGGTAAATCGTGGGGAGATTCAGGGCCAAAGCTAGTAGTGCAGAATATTCTGGATAGCTTGGATCGTGAATCAGTAATGAGTGACGCTAAGGAAGAGATTGTTGAGTATTTACGAGCGTCTAAAAAATCTTCTTAAAAAAGCGATCCAATAGAGTCAAAAGACACCCCCCACCTTTTGGGCACATTTAAAATGCATCAGCCGAGCTTTAGCGAGACAATGTTGGAGTAAGCGACGACTACCCGTAGGATGAGTTTAATAAAAACTCATAAAAGGTGGGTGATGTCTTTTTACTGTGAATTCTTATTGTTCGTGTAAGTATAATAATCTATATCATAATCAGGATTATTTTTTGGTCCCACTCGTGTTAATACAGTTCCTAACATATTAGCATTAGCGCGCTCTAAACGTTTTAGACTCCCTAATAGAGCTGACTTTTTAGTTTTGCCTGCCTCTACGGTAATAATCGTTGCATCTGCTAAGTTTGAAATCACTAATGAGTCTGCCAAACCTAATACAGGTGGACCATCAATAATAATATGGTCATAAATATTTGCATTGGATTCGAGTAACTCGATCATTCTTGGGCCAGACAGTAACTCAACTGGATCAGGAGGAATAGGGCCAGCAGCAATCACATCTAAACCTTCAACAACACAGGTTTGAATAACTTCAGAGTTCACCATATCGGAACTAGTTAAATAATTTGTAAGTCCTGGATTCTCATCATTCTCAGAACTACTATTTAACTCTAATAGATATTCCATGCTCGGTTTACGTAAATCAGCATCAATCAAAAGTATCTTCTTGTTGTTTTGTGCATAAGCAGTGGCGAGATTAAGCGCTAAGGTACTTTTTCCTTCGCCAGCAACAGAACTAGTAATATAGATAGCTTTTGGTGCACCATTTTGAGTTGAAAAGCGTAAGCTCGTACGTAGTGAACGGATAGATTCGGCTATTGGTGAATGTGGTTCTAAGGCCGTTTGCAATGCTAGTTTCTTAGGACCTAACTTCTTTAAGTTAGGTAACTGAGAAAGTACGGCTAAGCCTGTTGTTTGCTCGAGTAATTTCGTGGTTTTAATAGTGTCATCAATAAATTCACGAATGAAGGCAATACCTAAACCTAGTAATGTTCCCAAGATAAGTCCAAAGGCTAGATTAGTTTTAAGACTTGGTTTGAATTTCTTTGTTGGCGTTGAAGCTGCATCAATAATTGAGATGTTATTGGTTGAAACATTACTGGCGATATTTACTGCCATCAATTGTTCTAGCTGTTGATTATAAGCTAATTGATTGATTTCAACTTCACGTTGCAAACGAGCATAAGAGGTGTTTTTAGATTGACCTTTTAATGCACCTTTGCGCAATTTTGCGAGTTGATTGCGAAGAATTTTTTCTTTTTGTTGTGCTTCTAATAAATCATTTCTTAAAGATGACTTAAGAGTTATAGATTCAGCTTCAATTTGTAATAGTAATTCGTCAATCTGCTTTCTTAAACGAAGTGGCGTACGCGTAGTTCTGTTTTTATAAGATTGATACTTAGCTTCTAATCTTGATGCAGCTTTCTTTAAGGTTGTTATGTAAGGGTCATCATTAATAAAAGAAGGTGTATCATCTGGATTTTTTAAATAAGATGAGTAAGTAGTTTCAGCTTCGATTCTCTCTTTTTCGGCAAGTACTAATTCTTCCGATTGTTTCTTTAAAGAATAGCTACTTGCAGATTGTCCATCAAGATCTTGCACGATGTTGTTAACTTTTGCATATTCGTTTAAGCGGTTCTCTGCATCATCTAAGCTCTTTTTAGTGACTTCAATGTTCTCACCAACATATTTTTTATAACTCGATGCAGCATCAAAACGTCGTTCTAAATTCTGTTCAACGAATGTGTTTGCTATAGAGTTTGCAATATTGGAAGCAAGTTCTGGATTGGTAGAGTCATAGCTAATAGATAATAACTGAGAGTTATTAATCGGAGTTACGACAAGATTCTTTAAAAATAATTCTTCGGTATCACTAAGACTTTGTGTAGTAGGATTACTGCTTTCTGCCTTAAATAGTTTTTTCAGGTTATAGACAAAGCCAGTGGTATTCTTTTGTTTGTTTAGGCCGAGCCCCATAATTACACGATTAGCTAAGGTTCTTGTTTGTAAGAGTTGAACCTGAGTTTCAAAAAAGTCGCGGTCACTTCGTGACGTTTCAGCATTTAGCATTTGCACACTAGGGTTTGCAGCATAACGCTCTACTTTTATCGTTGCCTGTGCTCGATAAATAGGCTTCATCATTAACGTCAATATTAAAGCTAATAACATTGTTATGAGAGCAATACTTATAATCAACTTCTTATATTGAGAGATGATACTTAGGAATTCTTTTAGGTCTAAACCTTTGGAGTTATCTAACAATTCTTCTGGATAAAAGTCGCTATTTGAGTGACTTAAGCTTTTATTGTTGTTAGTTGTCATAGGTAGATTTTGTCTTGAATCAGAATTCATAATAATCAGTTCATTATATTAACTAAGGTTAGTATTGTTTATATCGAGTTTAGTTTCAAAATTGTACGGATAAAGTATGACTAAATTGAGATAAAGGCTATTTAACGGTTGCGTATTCTATCAATTGAGGGATATATGAACAATATAAATCGCAACCTGCTGATAGATGGAATTTGCTTGCTGATTATTACGCCGTTTTTTCAGAAAATATTTTATTAATAATTTTTCTCATGGGTGTTTCTAGAAATTTATAAGATACGATAGAAATCAAGATTAGTAACACTACAAAAATATAGAAATGTAACGTCTCGGATAAATTAATTCTAGGGACGATGACTTTATCGTAGATTCCGTGAACAGGTTTTTGTAAGATATAAAGCGAATAGCTAGCTTCACCTAGTAAAATTAAAAAAGGATAAGTGAATATCTTTGTAATGAAGCCTTTGTGCCTTGCTAAGAAAATGACTACACCTAAAAAGGCAGGTGCTAATAAACCATTTGTGAAAGCAAGTCTAATTCCGAGTAATGCCTCAAGATGAGGTCTTCCCCAAATCAACAAAAACATAATCACAAAAGACAATAGTAGCCAAGAACCACTATTTTTTGAGATATTACTATTATATTTAGAACTTTTAAGATAAATACCGCAAACCAAACCTAATACAAACTGATTCAAGTGCATTAATGGGTTGTAATAAATAAAATCATGTAACAGTGATTTAGGTATATAAGCATCTGAGTTTAGTTGTATTAATAAAATGATTTGGGTGACTAACCACAAGATAATCGCAAAAATGGTTAGCGATTTAATACCACGTTTGTATACCCAGATAAGTAAAAATGGAAAACAAAGATAGAAAAAGGCTTCAACAGAGAGTGACCAGCCAGGAGTGTTGAGGGTAATAGGGTATCCAGGAATCCAGGACTGAAATAATAATAAATGTAGTGGTAAGGTTTCCCAGTCTTGACCCAATGATTTAAATTTCGCCGCCACTATAATCAATAACGCGACTAAATAAACGGGATAGATACGTGCGAAACGTGCTACCCAATATTTCAGCTTATTGAAGTCATTTCTTTGGTTTGCAGCTACTTGATAATAAGCAATTGCCATAATAAAGCCAGACAACACATAGAAGTAACCTACAGCAATTGGTCCTGCTGTAACGTTCTCAAAAAGAAAGGGAATATTTGCAGGGAATACACTTTGACCATAATGGAAAAAAACCACAGTAAGTGCCGCGATAAAGCGTGTAAATGTGATTTGATCTAACTGCATGACGAAGAGTATATAAGAACTAGTAAAGAATTTTCTAAGGAGCAATTGTTAATAAGCGTTTTTATCAGTAAACCCACGGAATACAGTCAAAAAGATAATTTTAATATCCAGCCAAAGGCTCCATTCACGCATGTACTCTAGGTCAAATTCAACACGCTTTCGCATTTTATAGACAGTGTTAGTTTCACCGCGCCAACCATTAACCTGAGCCCAGCCCGTAATACCAGGTTTGATCATATGACGTAACATATAACCTGGGATAACATTTCTGTATTGCTCGTTATGCGCAATGGCATGAGGGCGTGGACCAACAATCGACATTCTGCCTTGCAAGACGTTATAGAACTGCGGTAATTCATCAAGTGAGGTTTTACGTAAAAACTCGCCGATTTTGGTATAACGAATATCACCACGAGTAGCTTGTGTTACATCGTCATCATCTTCACAAACTGTCATCGTTCTAAACTTCCAGACACGTATTTTTTCACCATTTTGGCCATATCGATTTTGTTTAAACAGAATTGGGCCGGGAGATGTGAGTTTAACTGCTGCCGCTATTACCATTAATACGGGTGATATGAGGGTTAAAATAATGGTGCCGAAAAATAAATCTTCCAAGCGTTTGATGAGTGCATGGTCTGCTGAGAATGGAGAATCGTAAATACACAGTACAGGATTATCAGCGATTTCTATAAACTTACTTTGTAATAAGTTTGTAGTAAAATAGTCTGGCAATAAACGTATCGGTGTCGCACTGTCTGATAGTTGATTCAGCAGGTTTAACATGCGTTTACGCGCTTCAACAGGTAGTGCGATATAGATTTGATCCCACTCACCATTACGTGCAGAAACGATTAAATCTTCAAAGTCACCCAAGTGGGAATAGTGATCTAATACCTCACTGTGAATACGTTCTTTTCTATCATCATAAAAACCGACAACGTGGTAACCAAATTCAGGTCTGTTTTCTAAGTCACGTGCAAAGTTCAAACCATTTTGGGTCATGCCTACGATTGCAACCTTCCGGTTATTAACACCTAAACGACGTAAGTGGGCAAATATTTGTCGGAGTAGAAATCGAGCTGAGATGAGTAATAATGGAGTAGCAATAAGCCATGCGACTAATACTACTCGAGAGAACTGTTCTGTAGTTTTGGTGACGAAAGCAATAAAAACTAAAGTAAGGAAAGTCAGTAACCAAGCGACCGTTATTCTAAAAAACTCATCTCGAAGTGGACGACCACTCCATGAAGTATAAATTTCAGTGAAACGTCCGACTAAACCAAAAATAACAACAGCGCTTAAACCTGCAATTATATAACCTTCAAGATTGTAGAAATTTGTATAAGGGGAGCCTAAAAATAGAGTGAAAAGAATTACAAGGATATCTACTGTGCGATAGATTAACTCGGAGCTGATGTGCTTTTCATCCACGGATATAGGTTCCTTATGATTAACTTTAGTTTTAAATAGTCAGCGCAAGCTATTGTGCTAGCAGGTAATTATAACTAAATTATAAAAAAAATTCTGCTGTTTGTCGTAAAAAGCAACGTTTAATGAGTGTCTTCAACGAATCAAAGGTTCATCGTGATAATCTAAAGCTTTCCTAGACGTTAATGCTATGAAAATTTTATCTGGAAGATGTATCCTTCTCCCACTGGTAATCATCAAGTTTTTTAAACTGTAAATTAGCGCGAACTCGAATTACCATTGCAATTAAAATGTAAATTGCAGTGGAAAAAAAATCTTTACTGAATAAGCGACTCTTCATTACATTGCCGTAATTTTTGTTTTCAATCACAGGGCATTTTTTTCTAGCGATTAATTCCATATTGCCAAGTCGTGCGCGAGTCTTAATTTTCACAAGTGAGAATATATCTTTAGGCGCACGGATATAAATCTCTGCACCTTCAATATTCGAAATTTCCTTATTCTTAAAGTGACATCGAATAAAGCCATCGTCACCAATAACATCAGCAAACTTATCAAATCGTTTACGTCCTTCTTCACTCACGATAAAGCTACACGTCGCGATAACGCCTTCTTTTATGTAAGGGAGATTGATCCATACTTTGTAATAGGTCTTCACTAACCATGATGATTCATTGGTATCGATAATTGGCGTTGGTGCAGCTAGCTGAGTGGTGCTGTCTTGCATCACTTCAGTAATGTGTTGAATCGCATTTTCACTAAGTTGAGTATCAGCATCAATATAGAAAATAGGGTAGCTAACACCTAACTCTTGAGCTTTCTCTTCTGCAACATTGAGTGCATTAGTTTTTGATGGTGTTTCAATATCGAGGCAAACAACTGACGGGAATTTAGTTTTTACTATCTCAACTGTATCGTCAGTACAACCATTACAAGGCACGATAATATGATCAATACCTTGTTGATTGATAATACTGTTTAGGCAAGATTCAATAACGCTAGATTCGTTATGCGCAGGAACTATCACTGTAGCCATTTAGCGATATCCTTTGAGCCATTCGTGGCGTTTTTGGTAAACTATACGCCATTCATCCAAGGTGGTCTTTTTACTATCACTTATCAGTGAAAATGCTTTAAGTGCGATAAATTTATTAACTACATGAGCGAGTAATAAACTCTTGTGTAAAGGTTTTTGCCAGTCACTTGCATGCTTATTAATTAGCTCTGCTTTGCCTTTTAGGAGCTTTAGCATTTTCCCTGAGAGGTTTGCTTCACTAACGCCTCCGTGATGAATTATTTTAGCGTCTGCTGTTACTTTAGGTTGATAGCCTTTTTTGATTGCTCGAATACAATAATCAGCTTCTTCGGCATACATAAAAAAGGTTTCATCTAATCCTTCAAGCTCTTCCCATAGGGGTCTTGGCGTTAAGAAGAAACAGCCAGTGATGACATCTACTTCACGATCACTTTTTCTATCCCAACAACCATAATTATCGTGATTGAAAAAACAACTTTTGTTAAAGACTTTGCTTAAGCCTAAAGCACTAAAGAGTAAGGTTCTGGTTGAAAGCCGGGCGCGTGCATTGTTGGGGTTTAGCGTTAAATCATCATTTAAGGTTATCCCACCCCAGATACCAGCCTTCGGTTCTTTGTGAGCAAATGCCATGAGCTTATCTATGGCTTTATCAAGAATCACTGTATCAGGATTGAGCAGTAATACATATTTACTATCACTAGCTTTAGCTCCAATATTTACACCACCAGCAAAACCTAGATTTGCACCAGTTTGAATTATTTCGACTTGAGGGAATTCACTCGCAATTAAATCAACAGAATTATCTATTGAATCATTATCGACCATAATGATTTTAAACTCAGTATCATGAGTTTCGGCATAGATTGATTCTATTGCCCGCTTTGTATATTCAGCAGTGTTGTAAGAGACTAGAATAATATCAAGCTGACTCATTATTATTCTCTGCTTGTGTATTATGTTTGTCTTGTCTATCAAGGTAGTCTTGCGAAAGCATGCCGTAATCAACTGTCTCGATATCCGTTTTAATTACCTTAGCCGGATTACCCGCAACAATACAATTATCAGGAACGTCTTTAGTGACGACGCTTCCTGCAGCCACTATTACATGATTGCCCACGGTTATATTTGGCATAATGATCGAACCACAACCAATAAAACAATGCGTACCGATGACTGTTTTAGCTGCATGACGACGTGATGCATAATCATGCGAAAGCACGATCGCATCGAAGGTCACCATGGTTTTCTCGCCAATAGTTAAACCTTTTGGATTGGTCTTATCAATTCGACACTTAAAAGACAAACGCACATCTGGCGCGATATTCATGCCGTAGACAGTGCGAAAATACCAGGTTCTGAAGTAGAGTAATGAGTTACGTATTCTTACTAACACCATAAACATCTTTTGATTTACAAATCGAGCTCTCATGCATTCCCCTTGTTGTGCATGTGTTTTTTGTGTGTTTCCTTCAACTGATCGACAGTTTGATTGATTTTACTATGACTTTTGGCCCAACCAATAGAACCTAAAATAAAGAAAAATAATGGCTGTAATTTACCAAAATAATCTACTGTGAAACCAATCAGTATTAATGACATGAACGCTAGAACCCATGATTCAACCATCCAACGACTTTCTTTCTTAAGTCTATGCAGTTTGTTCAAGGTATGGAAGACTGCGTATAGACACACGAACAGCAGAAGGAAGCTCGCAATGATTCCATGTTGCATTGTCATTAATAGCCAAAAACTGTCAATACTGCTGTTCATCCAATCAGGACGAGTCCAATCATTCAGGCCGATGCCGAATAGTGGATTATCCATTATGTCGTCCATGGAATATTCCCATTGTAGTAAGCGGTAATAACCGGTTACAGGATTGAATGTTAGATAAGAAATTAATATAGCGAAGAAGCCACGATTAGATAGCGCATTGATCAGAAGCATTGCGCTTAAAGCGAAAAAACCAAAGCCAATCCAAAACCGTTGTCCACTATGCCAGAATCTAGTCAGCACTGCCGTCATGGCTTGAAAGGCAACAGATAGCAAAGGTGCAGATGACAAGGTAGTCATCATACCAATAAATATAGCTACTGCCTTTAATGCATTGCCCAACTTAAATTTATACATTGCGAGTAATACGATAAAGGGGAAGAATATTGCTCCAATCGTGCCATACAAAATAGGGTGGGCGAATAAATTGGTGGTGCGCATAATACCCATTCGAATGTAATAATGGGTGTAGAGGCGATAGTCTAAGGAATCGTTACCTGTAATTACCTTGGCCCATTCATGAAGGATGCGGTGTTTGGCAAACGCTTCATAGAGAGAAAATATCAGTAAGAAGGCTAGTATCGTCGCAAACCAGATATTAATTTGATAATAACTTTTAGGTGTTGTGATAAATAACCTAGCTAGATAAAAAGCACCTAGAATTTCAATAATTAAAATACCTGAGGATTCAATTCCATCCTTCAAGCCATGATTATAAATTAAGCTAGTAGTGGCTAAAATTACGAATACGAATAATAAAATATCAACTAAATCAGCATTATCTAGAATTTTTCTTAGATTGATAAAAGCATATATAAGCGTTAGTGCTAATACGATTCTATAGGATTCAAGGCGCAAGGTACCTAGTAATACATGAAATTCGACTGGGATAAAAATCGACAGTACGAACATCATCGCTAGTGCACGAATAATCATGCTTGTGTATCCTTAATATTAATTCGTGCAGGCTTATTGTCATTTGCTGGGGAAATTAATAATTTTTGTAAATAAAACAATGTTAATACCAAAACTAATAATGTGAGGTTGGCGATTAGAGTAGCTAGCGCTGCTCCTTCAATACCATACAGTTGAATAAATACTAAATTACAAATCACATTAACTACAAAAGCAGTGACTAAAATCATATTTAAGTATTTTACTTTTTCACGAATGATAAACATGAATGAAAACGTAATACTTGCGGCACGAAATAACTGTGCTAATAACAACAAACCTAAGGCATGTCTTGCGACAGTATATTCGTTACCAAAAGCGAGTAGTATCCAATCAGATAGTAAATACATGATTCCTGTGACCGAGAGCACAACCATTACGACCAAAGCGGTAGACTGCCAGAAGAAAGCGCGCAATGTAGCCTTTGCGTGTTTAAACATATTCAACAAGCGAGGATAAATAGTAGCTTCCATTGCTTGTAAGAAAAATAGAATAACGTAGGAAATTCTTGAGGCGACGCTATATTCGGCAACTTGCTCATTCGGTAAAAACCAACCGACCATTATGGAGTCAGTAAAAATCATTAAATAAGAAATAATCGATATAGGCGCAAGTGGGATTGATTTTTTAAGCACTTGCTTCAAACCAGGAATAACGTCGTTAAAATTATTCGACGATCTGCTTATGAGAATTTTTTGTTTGGAGGTAAAGCTATAGGTAAATAGTGCCGAGAGTAATCCTGCCATGACTATCGAAGCGGTGTATAAATAAAGCGTGTATTGATTATTCGTGAAGTAGTTCCAGAACGCCAATATCAAGAATAAAAAGGTAATTGCTGTTAGTGCATTCTGTCCTAAAACTCCCAACATTGTCTTTCTGATCGCTTTCAAATAAGTACTGTTTAAAATAACCAGGTTGAAGGATAAGATGCCTAAACTAGCTACGATAAGTTCGTTGATACTCACTGTAGATTGAATACCATTATGAAAAAATGATCTTTGTAGATAAGGAGTCGCAATCACCCAAACTGTCATGAAAATTAAGGATAAAGCGAATACGGCTTTATAACTGACTTTTAAGAAGTCATTTTTGAAGCTTAAGTTGTCTTGATGCGAACTGGCCACTTCTTTCATTAATAATTGATCTATTCCCAAGCGGCTAATAAGCGCAACACCAGTGATGAAGGTCATCAACAACATCAAATCTCCAGCACCAGATTTACTTAATTGATTTGTAATCAGTAGAATAACGGCAAAGTTTAATGCCACGCCTGTAAAGCGGGCGATTAGTGATAATAAGCTTTGAAGTAATAGAGGATTTCTTATTACTTTATTAAATAAGTTAGTAAATGCACTCATGTTTAAGCCGCATTATAAAAACGGTAGAGATTAAATTGATTGCAGCAGTTAAGTTTACTCATTGATTAAGTCTGCAATATAGTTACTTAAATTCTGATTACCAACAGTCGTTGAAGAACAAACCATTTCAGAGAAGTTAGAGGCTTTTATGTTAGATAACTGTTGGTTTAATTCTTCTTGGGTACTCGCTGCGTATACCCCATCTAATTTATCCATCCACTTCAACCCATCAGCTTGATGATCATTTCGGTGTTCGCCTAATTTGAATTGACGATTCATTACAATAATAGGTGTTTGTTGTTCGCGCGCACTGATAATGTTTCCCATGCCTGCATGTGAGACAAATACAGAGGCTTCAGCAATATTTTGATTATATTGCTCACCGTCTAAAAAACGTTCCCATTTCATGTTCTTGGGGATGTAATCGCCATCACTAATTTGAGCGATGACTTCTTGTCCATGTTCTGCGGCCCAAGCATCCATATACTCAATCAAACGATTGAAAGGGAACTGTGTTCCTACAGCAACAAAAATCACGTCTTTTTACCTAATATCACAATATGGATCCTTTAAATACCACACGTTTATTATCACTCAAAGGCTCCCACTGAGTAATGACTTTATCAGCATGCTTTTGTACCATTCTACCAGACCTTGAAATCTGGCTGACATTAGCAATACTATCTACCCAGATCGTTTTAATAGGTAAAAACTTAGCCAGTAAAAAGGCAATCGCACCGGGTGCTGCTCCTGTAGAAATAATGGCAGATGGGCGTTCTTTGATAAATATTGAAAGCAACTGAAAGGCTAATGGTATCAATTTGTGTTTACTGTCCGCACTAGCGTCGCTAATTGTTAATATTCTGCGTGAGTCTTTTGCTGATGTTGCATATTGCGCTCCAGGAGTAACATAAACCATTTCGAAGCGATCGTCTAAAGGATTACATATCTTATTCAATTGAATCCAATGCCCACCGGGGGAAGCTATAGCTAAGACTTTAGGTTTTTTATTGTTTGTGTTTACGGGGCTATTAGAAGACATGATTTATTTATCTCGCCTAAACTAATTTCTTAAGATAAAAAGCTGCCTGATCACCTGCTTTAGATTTATTTAACACTTTACTATGTTCAGTGAAGGATTTTATATCTTCGACACTGAATGGAGATTTCTCTGGGTTAACTGCGTACGAATTTTCATCGTGCAGGGCAATATCCTGTTTGTATTGCTCGCTTCCCCAGCTTTGAAAAGCAAATGAATCGTATACAACATCTGCTAACTCAAATCCTGTCTTTTCTGCCAACATGTGCACACTTCTAATAGAATGCAAAAACAGATGGCGGGGTGCATCTAATTGAACCCAGTCTTCGCTGTAGTGACGCCATGCCCATGAAGTAACAGTTGGGATTCTTAACATGCAGATTCCACCAGGCTTTAATAAGTCCCAGGTTTTTTCTAATACTTCGACTTGATCAAATACATGCTCATAAGAATGATTAAACATGATTAAATCCCAACCACCATCAGCGCCATAATTATTGTCATGGTTCTTGTTTTTAGGTAATTCGTGGATTGAGTTTTTGATAATAGTTAAGCCATTATCATATTGAATATCATCGGTATTAAAGGGGTCGATACCAAGGATATTTTTGAATCCAGCTTCTTTCATTGAATGAAGCAAATGACCTGCACCACAACCTACATCTAAAATTTTCGAATCTAGATTTACTTTTGCATGCTGCAAAGAAGGCAGCTTATCGTGAGGTTGAACTTGTTGCATGATATTGCCTAAAATACCTTTGCCCGTTGATGCAAAGCGATCACGATTTCTTATCAATGTACCTTTGATGCCAGTGACTGGTTTTACTACATCATAAGAGTAATAATCATCACTAGGATAATATTCTTGGATATTTTCAGGTACTTCGACGATTTGTAAACAGCCACAATCAGAGCATTCAAAATAATTATGAGTATCGCGTAGCCCCAGCATCATCTCACGTACTTTGTAGACCGTATTTTGGTCTGTGTTTTCACAAATTCTGCATTGCAAAGGGCTGCTGTCAGTCATTAGTTATGTAATCCTGCATTAACGATATCGATAAGGTATTGGCCATAACCACTTTTTTGCAATGGCTGAGCCAGTTTGAGTAGGTCTTCGGTACTGATATAGTTCATAAACCAAGCAACTTCTTCAGGACATGCTATTTTCAAACCTTGGCGATCTTCCATTACGCGAATATAGTTAGCAGCATCGAGCAAAGAGGCGTGTGTTCCTGTATCTAACCAAGCCGTTCCTCGTTTAAGCATTTCGACATTAAGATTGCCTTGTTCAAGATAAACGCGATTTACATCGGTGATTTCTAATTCTCCACGAGGAGAAGGCTTAATATTTTTTGCTATATCTAAAACATTGTTGTCATAGAAATAAAGGCCAGTAACGGCATAGTTTGATTTAGGTTTTTCAGGTTTTTCTTCGATACTCAAAGCGACGCCGTTTTTATCAAAATCAACTACGCCGTAACGTTCAGGATCACGAACGTAATACCCGAAAACTGT
>JBALXO010000017.1:34170-47137 GCA_036960615.1 Cocleimonas sp.
CAAAATCAACTACGCCGTAACGTTCAGGATCACGAACGTAATACCCGAAAACTGTAGCGCCATCATCTTTTTTAGCAAGTGTTAATAATCTATTTGATAAGCCTTCACCGTAATAGATATTATCACCAAGAATCAGAGTAACCGAATCATTACCTACAAATTCTTTACCAATAATAAATGCTTGGGCTAGACCTTCAGGATTAGGTTGTATTGCATATTGAATATCTAAACCCCATTGTGACCCATCCCCTAATTGGTTTTGGAATTGTTCACTATCATGTGGCGTAGTTATAATCAATATTTCACGTATACCTGAAAGCATCAACACTGAGAGTGGATAATAGATCATTGGCTTATCGTAAACCGGCATAAGTTGCTTGCTAACTACTTGTGTGAGTGGGTGTAAACGCGTTCCGCTGCCGCCAGCAAGGATAATTCCTTTTCTCATTTCAGTAAACTCCAGATAGATGTGGTTAAATTATGCGCATCATACCTAACTATATACTCATTTTCTAATATTGAAGATGAAATAGGTTGTTGAACCGATAGATAAACAATCGTTTAAATAGTTCAATAAACAATACTAAGTGCTAAAAAGGTGGGGGGTGTCTTATTTATCTCTTTTTAGGGGTGCTTTTAACGCTGACCTTAACGATATTTTCAATATCATTCGGATAATCAATAAAGTGATTTCTAGTCCCCTGAATCTCTTCAATTTTATCATTACGTCGTTTTTCTTCTTTACTTGGCTGATCTACATTATTCCAATAAGCCAATGTCTGAGCTTGTTTCGAAAATATCTTTAATTGATAGGCTTGAGACATATGGAACATAGCGCGTGCGATTTCACCTTGGCTGGCAGCTGCGGGTTCGATAATGCGGCGTTTCTTATCAATCTCAAAATCATAAGAACCAATCGCACGTACTTCGCCTTTAATTACACCAAAGCGATTACTAGCGCGAAGCATATTGAGATCACGTCTACTAGGAAATAAGTTATGCAGATCAGATTCTATAAAATTAAATGCCTTCGAGTTGTATCTGCAATCCTTACGATCGCGACATTTTAATGCTTTCACGACCCAGCCCATGGGGAAAACATGCTCGATATTTATCCACTCTGGTTTTGTCGGTCCAAACTGTTGTTCGCTGTATAAAGTTTTACCACCTGTGGAGTAGAGTTCACGCCAAAAATAACGTAGGGCTTTTTGGTAACTTGCTATTTGGGTTTGTGGTTTACTCATCTTAGAACTGTAACATGATTGAAGTATTGTATTTCACTTATGCTCAGGCTTAAAAACTACCTTTGATAGTAAATAAATAGAAAGTGCCAAAAAGGTGGGGGGTGTCTTTTTTATATATAAGACTTTAGCTATGGTTAATATAATGATGGATTTTGCGATTATAAGGATGAGACAATAATGAGTAAAAGTTTGACGGAAAAAAATGTGACGAAAAAAATAAATGGTCTCCCAATAATAGCTTTATATCTAGGTTATGGCGGCGTTGTACCCTTTTTAGCTTTAACTGTTTTCATACTTCTTGGCTACAGTTCTATGGATATCATTGTTATTCTTGTGGAAGTCGGAGTAACTAAAGACTCAGGTTTTAATAGCCAACCTAAATTGTTTATGTCTTTACATGCTTGGATGGCTATATACGCGGCTATTATTCTAAGTTTTATTGGTGCCATACATTGGGGAGTAGTAATTGCATTGAATGATAAGTTAAATTCACCCGAGAAAAATAAGCTACTTATTTACAGTAATGTTCCTGCTTTGTTAGCATGGTGTAGTTTTCTCTTACCGATCAATATAACCTTATTTTTGCTTGCACTCATGATTTTGCTAACGTACTTCTTGGATCGTTTATTGTTATTTAAGAAATTAGCATTAAATGTTTCTCAAGACTTGGCGCAAGATTTTGCGAGATTGAGATTACATTTGAGTGTTGTTGTGAGCATATTATTATTTGTTACTGCCTTAAATTACTCTGGCTGATAAATACAAATTAGAAAGAGCCCAAAAGGATAGGGAGGCATTTGCGGCAATATATAATGCGGTTTAAAGCAATAAAACAGGAAAAACTATAATTTTATTTTGGAATTACGAT
Source organism: Cocleimonas sp. (assembly GCA_036960615.1). Classification (GTDB taxonomy): domain Bacteria; phylum Pseudomonadota; class Gammaproteobacteria; order Thiotrichales; family Thiotrichaceae; genus Cocleimonas. The sequence continues at coordinate 36,283 of JBALXO010000017.1, forward strand.
AAATAGTATTGAATTAAATAATTTTAAAACTACTTCATAAGATAGCCACAAAACTAAAAGCTGATATACTTTCTACCCCTTTTAAAACTACTGTTACTTTACGAGTTGTTATATTTGCCTACTATTATGCAAATAAATAATGAAAAAAAGTAAGTGAATTCATATAAGGCTAACATTTAAACAATGCATTTCTTATAGTTTAATAACTATAAACGTTTACACGAATGACTAAAGTTATGTAAATATCGAGATGCCGACATCGAACTATTGAGGGTTTCTATGCAACACGACGTTTCATCCAACACTGCAAATAATAATTCAACAGCAGTGAATAATACGGATCTTCTAGAATCATCTAAGAATACCTTATCTGCGGCTAATCAAAATACTGATAGTGCAATGAATACCTTGCCTGCTAAACAAGGCTTATACGACCCTAAGAACGAACATGATGCCTGTGGTGTCGGCTTCGTTGCACATATTAAAGGTGAAAAAAGCCATAATATCGTTCAGCAAGGTCTGACCATTCTTAAGCGTGTAACGCATCGTGGTGCAGTGGGGGCAGACCCTAAAGCGGGTGATGGTGCTGGTTTATTAATGCAAATTCCTGATATCTTCTTTCAAGGTGATGCAACAAAGTTTGACTTGCCAGCTGCAGGTCATTATGGCGTCGGAATGGTGTTTTTACCCAAAGATGGTCGAATGCGTGCTGAAATGCAAGACATCATCAATAGCGTCATTGAAGAAATAGGACAACAAGTCATTGGCTGGAGAAAAGTCCCCGTTGATGCCAGCGGTTTAGGCGAAAGTGTTAAACCGACTGAACCAGCTATCTATCAAGTATTTATTGAGCGTGGCGAGAATTCACCTGACCAAGATACTTTCGAAAGAAAGCTCTTTGTTATCCATAAAGCATTAACCGCACGAGTAGACTCTGAACAGATGGATGGAAGTAGTGATTTCTATATTTGTTCAATGTCATCAAGAACTATTGTCTATAAAGGTATGTTACTAGCTGATCAGGTGGGTGACTATTATCTTGATTTAATGGATGAGAGTGTGACTTCGGCATTAGCCTTGGTACATCAACGTTTTTCTACGAATACCTTCCCTACGTGGGATTTAGCGCATCCATTTAGAATGATTGCTCATAACGGTGAAATTAATACTAACCGTGGTAATAAAAATTGGATGGCGGCGCGTCAAAGTTCAATGAAATCTGAGCTTATTGGCGATGATATGGATAAGATTTGGCCAGTAATACCACCCGATCAATCCGACACTGCGGCACTAGATAATGCTTTAGAACTTATGGTTGCAGGTGGTTATTCGATTACAGAAGCGATGACAATGTTGATTCCTGAAGCATGGGATGGCAATGATCATATGAGTGATGATCGTATCGCTTATTATGAATACAATGCGGCACTTATGGAGCCATGGGATGGCCCCGCGGCTGTGGCTTTTACTGATGGACGTCAAATCGGTGCAATGTTGGATCGTAATGGTCTTCGTCCAGCACGTTATTTAATTACTGATGATAACTTAGTGGTTATGGCTTCGGAAATGGGAGTATTAGAAATTCCCGAAGAGAAGATTATTAAGAAATGGCGTTTAGAACCAGGCAAGATGTTCTTGATCGATATGGAGCAAGGGCGCATTGTTTCAGATGAAGAATTAAAAACAGGATTAGCTAATGCCCATCCTTACAGCAAATGGCTCGATGAAACCCAATACAAATTAGGTCATATCAGTTCGGGAGAACCTACACCAGAACCTTTAAGTAAAGACGAGTTGTTAAAACAACAACAGGCGTTTGGTTATACTCAAGAGTACCTTAAGTTCTTACTTGAACCGATGGTAGTTAATGGCATGGAAGCTACAGGATCAATGGGTGTTGATAGTCCTGTTGCCGTTTTATCTCATCGTGCACGCCACATATCAAACTATTTTAAACAGAATTTTGCGCAAGTAACTAATCCTCCTATTGACCCGATTCGTGAAGAGATCGTAATGTCATTGGTGACCTTAATCGGTCCGCGCCCGAATTTATTAGGTCATGAAAATAAAGGCAGTAGCATGCGCCTTGAAATTTCGCAGCCAATACTGACTAATGAACAATTATCAAAAATTCGTCATATGGATGAAGAAAAAGGTGATGCATTTAAAACAAAGACATTAGATATTACTTACAACGCAGTTTTACGCGGTGGAGGTATGACTGATGCATTGAAAAATTTATGTGAAGCAGCTCAAGAAGCGGTTGAAGGTAAATATAATATATTGATACTGTCAGATAGAGCGGTTTCGTCTGAGAGATTGGCATTACCTTCTTTACTAGCAACATCAGCAGTACATCATCACTTAATTAAAACAGGCCTTAGACTCGCTACAGGTTTGGTGGTAGAAACGGGTGCTGCTTTAGAAATTCATCACTTTGCTACTCTCGCTGGTTATGGTGCTGAAGCCATTAATCCTTGGTTAGCTTTAGAAACTGTTGATGATAATTTGGCTAGTTTTGATCCTAATATGGATATCGAGACAGCACATAAAAATTATATTAAGTCAGTAGGTAAAGGCTTGAAAAAAGTCATGTCTAAGATGGGTATTTGTACTTATCAATCTTACTGTGGCGCACAGATTTTTGATGCCGTTGGTTTATCTACTGGTTTTGTCGAAAAATACTTTAAAGGGACTTCAACTACAATTGAAGGCATTGGCTTAAAAGAAATTTCACGAGAGGCACGTCGTTGTCATCAACGCGGTTATGGCAATAAAAAGCTCTATGAAAAGCATCTTGATGTTGGAGGTGATTATGCCTATCGCGTGCGTGGTGAAAAACATGTATGGACACCAGTAACCATATCTAAATTACAACATGCAGTGCGTGGTAATGATGCAACTAGTTTTGCAGAATTCTCTCGCGAAATTGATGAGCAATCAGAGGGGCTTTTAACTCTCAGAGGCTTAATGGATTTTGATTTTTCTAGTAAATCTGTCCCTGTAGATGAAGTGGAATCAGCTAAAGAAATAGTCAAACGTTTTGCTACGGGAGCGATGTCATTCGGTAGTATTTCACACGAAGCTCATTCAACCTTAGCAGTAGCGATGAATCAAATTGGGGCTAAATCGAATACAGGTGAAGGCGGCGAAGAAAGAACGCGCTTCCTACCATTAGAAGACGGTTCGATGAACCCAATGCGTTCTGCTATTAAGCAGGTTGCATCAGGTCGTTTCGGAGTTACTACCGAATATTTAGTCAATGGCGATGATATTCAAATTAAAATGGCTCAAGGCGCAAAGCCTGGAGAAGGTGGTCAATTACCCGGACATAAAGTCGATGAAAGAATCGGCGCGGTACGCCATTCAACTCCAGGCGTAGGACTAATTTCACCACCACCACATCATGATATTTATTCGATCGAAGATTTAGCTCAGTTAATCCACGATTTGAAAAACGTTAATCCTAAAGCTCGCATATCAGTAAAGTTAGTATCTGAAGTAGGCGTTGGAACTGTAGCTGCGGGTGTTACTAAAGCTCACGCTGATCACTTAACCATTTCAGGTTACGATGGTGGTACAGGCGCATCCCCGTTGACATCACTGCGTCATGCCGGCTCTCCATGGGAAATAGGTTTAGCGGAAACACATCAGACTTTGGTAATGAATAAATTAAGAAGTCGAGTTTGTGTTCAAGCAGATGGTGGTTTACGAACAGGTCGTGATGTTGTAATTGCTGCATTACTAGGCGCTGATGAATTTGGTTTTGCCACGGCACCATTAATTGCTGAAGGTTGTATTATGATGCGTAAGTGTCATTTAAATACCTGTCCTGTTGGTGTCGCTACTCAAGACCCTGAATTACGTAAGAAATTCACTGGTAAACCAGAGCATGTAGTGAATTACTTCTTCTTTGTTGCTGAAGAAATGCGTCAACTCATGGCAAAACTTGGCTTTCGCACGGTGGCCGAAATGGTTGGTCAATCAGACAAAATTCACATGAAAGAAGCGATAGATCATTGGAAGGCAAAAGGATTAGATTACAGTCGTTTATTGGCTAAACCTAGAGCAAACTCTCATGATGATGTTCATCATACAAAGACTCAAGATCATGGTATCGAGTTAGCATTAGATAATGAATTAATCGAGTTAGCACAGCCAGCTCTGGATGATGGCGAAAAAGTAGATATCAATATCGATATACATAACCATAATCGCACCTTCGGCACCATGCTTTCTGGCAGAGTTGCCGAAAAATATGGTCATGAAGGTTTACCGCATGACACCATAAACATTAATGTATCTGGCACTGCAGGTCAGTCTTTTGGCGCATGGGTAACCAAAGGTGTAACGCTAAGACTCTCTGGCGAAGGTAATGATTATGTAGGTAAAGGTCTTTCTGGTGGAAAGATTATTATTCATCCTCCTGAAGCTTGTAAAATCGATAAAGCGGAAGAAAATATCATTGTTGGTAATACTGTTTTATACGGAGCAATCGCCGGTGAAGCTTACTTTAACGGGGTAGGTGGTGAACGTTTCGCAGTACGTAACTCTGGTGCTACTGCGGTTATCGAAGGCCTTGGAGATCATGGCTGTGAATATATGACGGGTGGCATTGTGGTTTGTTTGGGTAGAACAGGGCGAAACTTTGCTGCAGGTATGTCTGGCGGTATTGCCTATGTGTTTGATGAAGATAAAAAATTCGCTAAACGCTGTAATACTGAGATGGTCGAGCTGGCTAATCTCAAACCAGATACAGCTAAGGTTGATGTTGCTGATTTATTGCAGGCTGACGAAACACGTCTTAAACAAATCATCGAGAATCACCACGAGCATACAGGTTCAGAACGCGCCAAAATGCTATTAGATAATTGGGATAAATATCTTCCTCTATTTATAAAAGTTATGCCTACTGATTATCGTAAAGCATTAGAAAATAGCATAAATAAGCAAGCTGCAGCATAAGAAAATATAACGGATATACATTGTCGTTTTAGGGAAATAAATATGGGTAAGGCAACAGGATTTAAAGAATACGATCGTCAAGACAGAGCTTATAAGCCTGTCGATGAACGTGTGGTGCATTTCAAGGAGTTTGTAATTCCGCTTGATGAGCTAGAACTGCAAACACAAGGTGCGCGTTGTATGGATTGTGGTATTCCATTTTGCCACGATGGTCCTAATGGCGGGTGTCCAGTCAACAATCTTATTCCTGATTGGAATGACATGGTTTATCACGGTGAATGGAAAGATGCTCTAGAAAGTCTTCATTCAACCAACAATTTTCCTGAAGTTACGGGTCGAATTTGCCCTGCACCTTGCCAAGAGTCCTGTACTTTAAATATTAATGATAACTCGGTTACGATTAAAACCATCGAACAAGCGATTATTGATAAAGGTTATGAAAATGACTGGGTTAAACCCGAAATCTGTGACAAGAAAACAGGCAAGAAGATCGCTATCGTTGGTTCTGGGCCTGCGGGAATGGCTGCAGCACAGCAACTTGCTCGAGTAGGGCATGATGTTACTGTATTTGAAAAAGAAGTCGCTGTAGGCGGCTTAATGCGCTTCGGTATTCCTGATTTTAAATTAGATAAATCGGTTATCGATCGTCGTATGGAACAAATGGAAGCCGAAGGCGTAAAATTTGTTACCAATACTAAAGTAGGTGTGGATATCCCTGCGAAACAATTACTCTCAGAATTTGACGCAGTTGCACTTACCGGTGGTTCTGAGAAGCCTCGTGACTTAACCATTCCAGGTCGTGGCCTAAAAGGTATTTACTATGCTATGGATTACTTAAAAGCGAATACTAAGTATGTGCAGGGTTTGCATGGCGCAGAGAATGTTATTTCTGCCAAAGGTAAGCATGTTGTAGTTATTGGTGGTGGTGATACGGGTTCTGATTGTATCGGCACATCGACTCGTAATGGTGCCGCTTCTGTAACTCAAATAGAAATCATGCCTGAACCTCCAGAAAAAGAAGATAAAGGTTTGGTTTGGCCCGATTGGCCAAATAAAATGCGTACATCTTCATCGCAAGAAGAAGGCTGTGATCGTGTTTTTTCTGTAGCTACTAAAGAGTTTGTCGATGATGATAACGGCAATCTACAGGGTATTAACTGTGTAAAAGTTGAGTGGCAAAAAGATGAAAGCGGTAAATGGCAGTTAAATGAAATCGCAGGTTCAGAGTTTGAATTGAAAGCTGATATTGTGACTTTAGCTATGGGTTTTGTTCATCCAGTCCATCGTGGCATGTTAAAAGAACTTGGGCTAGAACTTGATACAATGGGTAATGTGAAAGGTGTTACTGAAGGTTCTGAAGCTTACGCCACCTCAATGGAAAAAGTCTTTAGTGCTGGTGACATGCGTCGTGGTCAATCTTTAGTGGTATGGGCGATTCGTGAAGGCCGTCAGTGTGCTCATGCGATTGATACGTTCTTGATGGGGTATACTTCTCTCCCACGATAAAGCATTCATATTACGTCCTGTAGTTCGCCATTTCAGCGTTGGAAAAATGATCACTTACATTTGTAAGCTCACATTTACCGCCTTGAACTGACGAATTACAGAACGAAATCTAAATACTTTATTTTCCAAATAACATTTTGGTATTCATGTTTTCGTAAAAACAGTCAAAAAGTAGGGGGGTGTCTTTTTAAATGATACTAAACGCCTATTTTATTGATCTTGTACTATCCTTTAAAAATAATCTCTAATTACTCTCTAATCTATGGCATCTGGACGCATACCTCGTGAATTTATTGACGATCTACTCACTCGAGCTGATGTCGTTGATGTTATCAATGCGCGCGTGCCATTAAAAAAGAAGGGTCGAGAATACGGCGCCTGTTGTCCTTTTCATAATGAGAAAACACCTTCATTTACAGTAAGTCCTAGCAAGCAGTTCTATCATTGTTTTGGTTGTGGTGTGCATGGTTCAGCGATTACTTTTTTGATGGAATATGAGCATCTAGATTTTGTCGAAGCGATCGAATCCTTGGCAGATTCGATGGGTGTGATTGTTCCCCGAGAACAAGGCGGTAAAGCACCAAGCCCTGAACAAAGACAACTCAGTAAAGATTTGTATTCTCTATTAGAAGAAGCAAATGGCTACTATCAATTACAACTTAAAAGTTCTAAGCAAGCTGTTGATTATCTTAAGAATAGAGACCTTAGTGGAGAAATATGCAAACGCTTTAATATTGGTTACTCCCTAAACGGTTGGGATCACACGCTAAAGCATTTTGCGAATAACCAAGCACATAATTACTCAGAACAACAGTTGGTTGATTCAGGCTTAATAATTCAAAAAGATGACGGTAAAATTTACGATCGTTACCGAGATCGTATTATGTTTCCTATTCGAAACCGCAAAGGGCAGGTGATTGGTTTTGGTGGTCGCGTAATTGGTGATGAACTACCCAAATATATCAATTCGCCAGAAACTACTATTTTCCATAAAGGTCGTGAGTTATATGGTCTTTATGAAGCACGAAAAAACACCCAAAAACTAGACCGAATAATAGTGGTTGAAGGTTATATGGATGTAATTGCCTTAGCTCAATTCGATATTTCATACGCAGTCGCAACCTTAGGAACAGCCACAACACAAGATCACATAAAACAACTATTTCGTGCGGTACCTGAAATTATATTTTGTTTTGATGGAGATAGAGCAGGGCGTGAAGCTGCTTGGCGCGCCTTAGAAAATGCCATGCCAGTAATGCAAGATGGCAAAGAAATAAGATTCTTGTTTTTACCTGACGGAGAAGATCCTGATACGCAGGTGCGTAAAATAGGTAAAGAAGCTTTTGAAGAAAACTATCAAAAAGCGGCTTCGCTAAATGCTTATTTTATTGAAAACTTACATGAACGCTTTAATATTACTTCGGACGAAGGCAAAGCTAGGTTTATCGGGGAAGCTTCTAAACTATTACAATTGATGCCAGATACTTTAGTAAAAGATCAACTGATTTTGCGTTTGGCAAAACAAACCAATATTGATGAGAAAATACTGCGCAAAAGACAGCTTGCACCAAGCGTAAATACTCCTGCTAATGACTCACCTAATAATCAAAGTATCAATGATAATTTTAGTGATATCCCTTACAGTAGCTACAATAACAACTCTAATAATAGCAATAACAACAATAGCGTTTCTCGTATAAGTAATCGTGAAGTTCGTCAAACACCGGTTCGTTATGCAATTAGTCTCTTGTTAAATGAACCGTCTTTGATAAAAAATGTACAAAATATCGAAGAAATTGCACTATCAAAACTGCCAGGTTCCGATTTATTGACTACACTCATTGAAGCTTTACAAGAAAACTCAAATATTAAACCTATTGCGCTCTTGGATCGTTGGAAAAATACAGAATTTGAAGCTCCGTTAGCCCAGCTAATGAAGTGGCAACCGGAGTCGGAAGACTTCGAAATATTAGAAAATGAGTTTAAAGGCTGTCTGAAACAAATACGCAAACGTGCTGATGAAACTAAGATAGAGCATTTACTTCACTTAGAACGTACAGCTGGTCTTTCAGATGCACAAGGGCAAGCATTATTACTTTTATTAAAAAATCGGAATTAAAGCTTTAAATTTAAAAAATTGACACCATATTTCAATTATCAAAATTTAGTAAACGGTAAGAATTAACTCATAGCAGGGTATGCTTTCAGAGTTAAAATGCTGTTATAATATGTGACTAATTTTTTTACCGCTATTTACTTTAGTTGGCACCTTAGTTGCCAATTTGGCAAAAAATTCGCGTTAAAGGCGCAATGATATCTATGAGCAAAAAAATCAAGAAAGAAGATGTTAAAGCTGAAGAAGCGACACAATCTGTAGAAGATGCAAAAGCGGCTGTACCAAAGGGTCAGTCAGGTTTAAAAGTTCTTATCTTAAAAGGTAAAGAACAGGGTTACTTAACCTATGCAGAAGTAAACGATCATCTACCAGATTCTATTGTTGATCCTGAGCAAATCGAGGAGATTGTTACCACAATCGGCGATATGGGCATCAAGGTTTATGAAAAAGCGCCTGATGAAGACAGTTTAGTTCTTGCTGAAGAAACTACTGAAGCGGATGATGACGCAGCTGAAGAAGCAGCGGCAGCGTTAACCAACGTTGATAACGACTTTGGTCGAACGACTGATCCTGTGCGTATGTACATGCGTGAAATGGGTACTGTGGAGTTGTTGACACGTGAAGGCGAAATTGAAATTGCTATCCGAATTGAAGAAGGCTTATTTGAAGTGCTTACGGCGCTTTCAGAATATCCTGCTTCAACAGAATTCCTGTTAGACTTTTACGCCAAAGTAGAAGCTGAAGAAAAACGTTTGACCGATCTTATCTCTGATTATGTTGATCCAACTGCAGAGCGCCATGTAATTCCTGAACCAGCACCGATTGTTACGCCAGAATCAAAAGAAGAAGCCGAGCGTAAAGCTGCTGAAGCTGCTGAGAATGGTGAAGATGAGGATGTGGAAGAGGAAGAACCAGAAGATTTAGGTCCTGATCCTGAAATTGCAGCAGAAAAATTTGGTGAACTGAATGCTTTTTATGTACAAGCATGTCAGGCATTTGCAGATGAAGACTTTGATGAATATAAGCGCTTACGCGCTGAGCAAGGTAAAAAGCTTCTAGAATTTAAACTGACGCAGCCTATTATCGATGGAATCGGTAATCAGTTACACAGTATTATTGAGAGAATACGTGGCTATGAGCGTCAGATTATGAAGCTCTGTGTGCAAAAAGCGGGCATGCCTAAGAAAGACTTCATTTCAAGTTTTCCAAAGAACGAAACTGACACTCAATGGCTAGAGAAATATATTGAAGCCAAGCCTAAGCAAAAAGAAAACTTAGATAAATTCAAAGAAGATGTTGTTTTCAATCAATTGCAATTGCAAAAAATTGAAAAAGAAACCAGTCTTACTGTGACTCAAATCAAAGATATTAATCGTGTCGTTTCTGTCGGTGAGGCTAAAGCTCGTCGTGCGAAGAAGGAAATGGTTGAAGCAAACTTACGTTTGGTAATTTCGATTGCTAAAAAATACACAAACCGTGGTTTACAGTTCTTAGATTTGATTCAAGAAGGTAATATCGGCTTGATGAAAGCGGTAGACAAGTTTGAGTACCGTCGTGGTTATAAATTTTCTACTTACGCTACATGGTGGATTCGTCAGGCAATCACTCGTTCGATTGCTGACCAAGCGCGTACTATTCGTATTCCTGTGCACATGATTGAGACGATAAACAAACTCAATCGTATCTCACGTAAATTGTTACAAGAGAAAGGTCGTGAAGGAACGCCAGAAGAATTGGCAGTTGAAATGGAAATGCCAGAAGACAAGGTTCGTAAAGTAATGAAAATTGCTAAAGAGCCTATCTCAATGGAAACCCCAATCGGCGATGATGAAGATTCATCATTAGGTGATTTCATCGAAGACGGTAATGTTCAATCACCAATCGAATCTGCTACAGCTACTGGTTTGGGCGAAAGTACCCGTGAAGTCTTAGGTAGTTTGACACCTCGTGAAGCGAAAGTACTAAGAATGCGTTTTGGTATTGATATGAATACTGACCATACACTTGAAGAAGTGGGTAAGCAATTCGACGTAACGCGCGAAAGAATCAGACAAATTGAAGCTAAAGCTTTAAGAAAATTGCGTCATCCAAGCAGATCGGATATGCTACGCAGCTTCCTTGAAATGGACAAAGATATAGGTGCTTCTTAACACCTTTTTTCTTCAGTTTAACTGTATTTCAAAGGGCCTGTAGCTCAGTTGGTTAGAGCAGTGGACTCATAATCCATTGGTCGGAGGTTCGAGTCCTCCCGGGCCCACCATATATTAA
>JBALXO010000168.1:0-3679 GCA_036960615.1 Cocleimonas sp.
GAGAATACTATGGCTAGACCAAATACATATGTTGGCATTGATAATGAAGTCAATGGTGGAATGACCACGATAGGCAAGATCATTCGTGATGCATGGGTATTCGACTTAATCGAAGAAACAGAGACATGTGAAGGCTGGAACTTTGCTGGAGTAGATGCCTTGTTAGATAAAGTAAATACTCAATGGGATAAATATGGCTGTTTAGCCAGTCACTTGCCTTCTGAGCTTTTTGAAAAGCACCATCGTATTCACAATAAAGCGATTGAACACGCTCGCTTAGCTGGTTGGAGCGGTGAAGCTGAAACAGATGATGAAAAGTAATTTTTTCTCATTTCGTTGGAAAATAATGAACAGTACCTAGCATACAAGAGAGAATAACAATGTCCATTACTGAAAATATTGTAGATGCTAATCAGTACATCATCAAAGATGAGCCGTACTATGAACCAGTAGATCAAGAAATCGCCTTATATGAGTCTGCCTATGCAGTTCGTATGCCAATGATGATTAAAGGTCCTACGGGTTGTGGTAAATCTCGTTTTGTAGAATACATGGCATGGAAATTAGGTAAGCCATTGATTACGGTAGCTTGTAATGAAGATATGACGGCATCTGATTTAGTAGGGCGTTTCCTACTGGATAAAGATGGGACTAAATGGCAAGACGGACCTTTGACTACCGCAGCACGTATTGGTGCTATCTGTTATCTAGATGAAATCGTTGAAGCAAGACAGGATACAACGGTTGTGATCCATCCGTTAACTGATCATCGCCGTAGTTTACCGCTTGATAAAAAAGGTGAGTTGATACAAGCACATCCTGACTTTCAGTTGGTTATTTCATATAACCCAGGCTATCAAAGTTTAATGAAGGATTTAAAACAATCTACTAAACAGCGTTTTGGTGGAATGGACTTTGACTACCCAGTAGAAAAGACTGAAATAAGTATCGTCGCTAAAGAATCAGGTGTTGATGTCGAGACTGCTGAAAAGTTGGTACACATTGCACACCGAGCACGTAATTTAAAAGGTCATGGTTTAGATGAAGGTATTTCAACACGTCTGTTAGTTTACTCTGGTCAATTAATCGCTAAAGGCGTATCTCCTCTGGCTGCTTGTAGTATGACAATGGTAACGCCTTTAACTGATGATCCTGATATGCGCGATACACTCAACGCAGCAGTTGAAACCTTTTTTGGCTGAAGCAATTCTTAACAGTTCACTTCTATTATGAAAATTTGATTAGTTTATGAGATAAAAACATGCCAATAAAGCTCGAAGACTACGAAGATTTCCTTAAAGACGCTGCTCCCGAAGTCAGGGAGGTATTGGAGAGTACCTTTCAAGAGGCTTCACGGGTCATGTCTCCATCAGGTTTACAAACCTACTTGGATGGCGCTAAAAGCTTGTGTAATTTAGGTCGTGGTCATGATGTGGTTATATCATATATCCAAGAAATGCCACTTGTAGCTAAAGAGTGTGGTGAAGATGTTATTAGTGATTGTTTAACTGCTGCATTAAAGCTGTCATCAATGACTTCTGCTGAAGTTGTTTCTCTTTTATTTTCAAGTATGCCGACTGCTGCCCGAAATCTTGGTGATGCAGAATTATTTCGTGGCTATTTAACCTTAATTCATCAATTAGCCTCAACTGCGTCTCGTGGTGTTCGTCCGATGCTGAATCATATCGATGAATTACTTTCTAAATTAACCTTAAGTGGTTTACGTCGTTGGGCAAACTTTGGTGCACAGGCTTACCGCCGTGATTTTAATAATCTAACAAGCTATTTCAATCTTGAATCTGCTGATAGTCGTGCCATGTTGCAAAAAGAACGACGCGGCATTTTGTTTATCACAACGCAGCGAAAGTTAAACTTTTATCTACGTGCTCTATGGGGTAGAGATTTCTTCTTACGACCAACGGGTGCAGACTTTGCTGATTTTCGCCCTTATGTCGAACATCGTATTTTGCACTTACCCGATGCGCTTGATGATTACGGCGATATAGCGGGCTTGGAAGTATATCGAGCTACAGCGGCTCACATGGCATCACACATGATTTACTCCTCTGAACCAATTTCAGCCGAAGGTTTAAGTCCTGCTCAGATGTTTTTTATCGGCCTAGTTGAAGATGCGCGTGTTGAATATAAAGCGGTCAATGAGTTCCCTGGTCTAAAAAAACTTTGGCGCAGAATGATGGAAGAGGCCGATCATGATGATGAAAAAGCCAGTGAGAAAATAGAACACCCATCCATGCCAGTTCTGGTGCATTTTGCACTGATGTTATTAGATGATAGCGCTAAATCAGATGATGAAGACTTAAATACACTGGCAAATAACTTCCACCAACATATCGAAGAAAATCAGGATAACAATCAGTTCTGTTGGAACTTGGGTTTGGACTTATTTAATCTATTCTCAAAACGACAAGAAGTGCCTAGCTTACGTATCCTTGAACGCATTGATATTCCTTACCGTGACGACAATCGTTATGTTTGGGAATTTGAAGAGTTTACGGGTGATGTTGAGTTTGATTACATTCCAGCCAGTCAGCAACAAGTTAGACGAGAAGTTAGTGCATTAATGATGGCGCACGAAGTAGATTGTGAGTTAGCAGGAGATGATGCGCAGGAGATATGGACAAATAAAGATGTGATGCGTTTTTATGAAGATGATCTGACCGATGATGCAGCAAGCTTCAATGATGCTTGGGGAAAAGAAGCGGTATCAGACCCTTTCCACTACCAAGAATGGGATTATCAAATACAGTTACATCGACCTGACTGGGCAACAGTTTATGAACGTAAACAACCTCGTGGCCATATTGAAGATATTCAAAACATTATTGACGAATATAAGCCCGTTGCACATCGCATAAAACAGATTATCGATTTGTTAACTCCAGAAGGTGTACAGCGCCAGCGTGGAATGGAAGATGGTGATGAAATTGATATCAATGCGGCTATTGATGCGATGATTGCGATTCGTATGGGCGAACAACCCAATACACGTATTACCATGCGTAATGTTTTAAAAACACGCGACCTTTCCGTAGTGTTGTTGCTTGATTTGTCAGAGTCCACCAACCAACCTATGAATGGCTCAGAAAAGACTGTATTGCAATTAACCCGTGAGGCATCCACCTTGGTGGCAACCGCAATTGAAGGTATAGGCGACCCTTTTGCGATTCATGGTTTCGCATCTGATGGTCGTCATGATGTTCAATATTATCGTTTTAAAGATTTCAATCAGCATTTTGATGATGAGTCTAAGTCGCGATTGGCTGGTATGAAAGGGGGGTTATCTACACGTATGGGGGCTGCGTTGCGTCATGCAAGCAATCACCTGTTAAAACAGCCCGAAAGACGCAAACTTGTGTTGATGATAACCGATGGTGAGCCCGCAGATATTGATGAGCGCGATCCGCAGCATTTGCGCCATGACACTAAAAAAGCCGTCGAAGAGCTATATGGTAATGGAGTAATAACCTATTGCTTGACACTAGACCCCAATGCGGATGAATATGTAAAACGTATATTCGGAGCTAATAATTACACCGTTATTGATCATGTAAATCGTTTGCCTGAACAGTTACCAACGTTGTTTGCAACACTCACAGCATGATTTTGCTTTGCTGCGTATTGATTTACTAAAAAAATCGCATAGGAAAATGCTGTTATG
>JBALXO010000018.1:0-41854 GCA_036960615.1 Cocleimonas sp.
AGCAAGGCGTTAGGCTTCTTTCAAACATGGAGTATAAATATGAAGCAAGACTTTTCTAAATTAGCGACAACTGAATATGGGAACATATTAAGCAACGATCACTTTATTGATTTTAGTATTAGCCCTCTTTGGCAAGGAATGCCGCGGATTTCTGGAGAAGCATTTACAGTTCAATTGACTTCAGGTGACAATTTAATGCTTCATTCTGCAATATATGAAGCACCAGAAGGCTCCATTATTGTTGTGGATGGAGTTGATAGCGAATATGCAGTTGCTGGCGGTAATGTATGCGCAGTTGCTAAGAATCGAGGGATAAAAGGTTTTATTATTGATGGTGTGATTCGAGACTTATGTGAAATTACTGATATGAAGTTTCCCGTTTTTGCAAAAGGTATTCATCCAGTGCCGGGGGGGAAAAAAGTGTACTCTGAATTAGGTAATTCAATTATTTGTGGGGGAACAAAAGTCTGCACGGGAGATGTAATTGTTGCTGATGTAGAAGGTATTGTTGTTATACCGAAATCAAAAAAAGATGACGTGTTTTTAATGGCTTCACAGAAGGCAAACGCGGAAGCTTCATTGACACTATCTGAGTGGGAAGCTAAACATAGAGCCAAAATTGCAAAAGCAATAAGTTTTGCGAAACAACAAGCCTAACAAGGCATTTAAAAACGGAACTAAAACAGTCGACTATCGTTCGTTCCTCACAAAATTTAGTCCGCTTAATGCGGCGTTATGTGTCTGCAATTAAAGTAGTAAAGGAAAACTGAATATCCATGATGATGGTCGCTGGTATAAGCATTGAATTTGATCCTCATTTTTTTGCAATGATGGCAATCGTCTTTATTGCTGGAATCATTCGAGGGTTTGCAGGTTTTGGGTCGGCGTTGTTAGCCGTGCCCGCCTTGGCAGTTCTTTATGGTCCAGCCCAAGCAATCGTCATCGAAGTCCTTATAGAAATCCCCGTGGTGCTAGGGATGTTACCCATAGCTATCCGTGAAGCGAAACGCGAAACGGTGCAACCAATGCTGTTGATGTTTGTCGCCTTTGTCCCACTTGGCACGCTGTTATTGACTATAATTAATCCAGATCACGTCAAAGTGCTGATCTCTCTATTCGTATTGGTCGCTGTGGGACTAATGTCGCAGCAGTCACGTTTCATAGGGCTATTCACGCCCAAAGCCGACTATATTGTCGGCGCCATCTCTGGAGCCATTCAAGGACTGACTGGTATGGCAGGCCCGCTCTTCGCCACAGCATTGGCTGCCCGCGGTGAAAGTGCAACGGTCACTCGCGCCAATACAAGCGCGATAGCAGGTGGTATTATTTTTTTCTCGGTGATCAGTTTTACGCTATTTGGACTAATCACCAAGCAGGCTCTATTATATGCGGTAATAGCCAGCCCCGCGATTCTGAGTGGCGTTTGGTTAGGCTCTGTTCTTTTTCGGCGATTCACACACCGAAATGTACAGAACCTAATTTTTGGATTTTTGGTGTTTACTGCACTTTTGACTTTATATCAGACTCTAAGCTGAGTAAAACTTATAAGGGCAGGCATGTTAAAACAATTTTTCCATAAAAAGTACAACATAACAATCACTTCAAAATAACTCGACGCGTGAACGCGCCTCACATCTTAAGTGAGCGTTATGTGTCTGCAACGCAAAAGAGAAATAGTGCCAAAAAGTACTGGGGTGTCTTTTAATAATCATAAAGTTTGTTAAGTAAATTATTATGAAGCACATTCGTAAACTTGAAGAAGCTCTTCTACTAGACGAAGTAAGAACAGATCGTAATAAGCTAAATAACCTTATCCATGATGATTTTATTGAAATTGGCGATTCAGGAAAAACGCATACAAAATCTAATGTTCTAGCTGATTTACCAAACGAACAAGGTTCGGATATTAAGTTATGGTCACAAGAATATAATTTTAGAACTCTCTCCACTGACACAGTATTACTAATGTATAAACAATGTCGTATCGATCAAAATGGTAAATTAAGTCGCCATGCTAAAAGAAGCTCCATATGGTTTAATAATAATGGGAATTGGCAAATGATATTCCATCAAGGGACTCCAACTGAACCATTTGAAAAACTAAATTCATATTAAGGTGCTGCATCGGAAAAACTACTCACTCGCACTCGAGTTTTTCCGCTGAGCAAGGCGTTATGTGCCTGCGACGCAAAAGCAATACTGGTGCGTTTAAACGATTAAAAATGACACCCCCCTACTTTTTGGCACTTTTTTGTTTGATAGTAGATTTAACATTTATACTTCAATGAACTTTGATCGATTACTATGCGAAATAAGGAGTAACTAATGGCTAAAGATATAATTTTAAAATCCACTATTACATGCCCAGTTTGTGAACATACTAAAACTGAAACGATGCCAACAGATGCATGCCAATGGTATTACGAGTGCTCAGAGTGCAAAACTCTCCTAAAGCCATTAAAAGGGGATTGTTGTGTTTTTTGTTCTTATGGAACTGTTGCCTGCCCACCTATACAAGAAGGGTCAAACTGTTGTACATAACAAGTAGCTTCATCAGAACCTCGCTTCGCTCGTTCTGCTGAGCAAGGCGTTAGGCATCAAGAGCTATTATGAAACTATCTAATAGAAAATTTAAACTCATCGAAAATAAAAAAGGCCTAGCATCTGGTGAAACCATTATGGTCTTTGACAATACAGATTTACCCTACAAGGCTATTTATAATGGCCCAAACATAGAGTATGGACATGTTTTAGTTTCTCTTGAAAACGAAAACTTAACAATGCTTTATCATTCTCTATCCCGAGATGGTGAATTATCAGCAGGTAAAGCCACAGTTACTTTATCCAAAATCAATTCGGGCAATCTTGAAATGCAACTAGATTGGCATTGGTTAACGGGGAATCTATCAAGTGGAATTTCAAAATGGTGCGAAATAATTGCCTAACAAATTGCTGCATCGGAAAAACTACTCGCTCGCGCTAGCATTTTTTGGCTGAGCAAGGCGTTAGGCATAACAATAACGGATACTTTGTGGAATCTAAAAAAATAAAATTTTTTGATAGTCATTTACATATTATTGATCCAGATTTTCCACTTTATGAAAATCAAGGCTATCTTCCTGAGCCATTTACTACTTCTATGTACTTATCTCAACTGGCACATTATGAGCTAATGGGCGGGGCCATCGTTTCAGGGTCTTTTCAAAAACAAAATCAAACTTACCTACTTGATGCCCTAGAAAAATTAGGGTCAAACTATATTGGAGTTACACAATTATTAGCGAATACACCTGATGAAACCATTTTGTCTCTCAATAAGGCTGGTGTCCGAGCTGTTCGCTTTAACTTAAAACGTGGTGGTTCAGAGGATATTTCTAAAATTGCGTACTTCGCAAATAAAGTTTATGAGTTATCCAATTGGCACGTAGAGTTATATATTGATTCCTCAGATTTAGAGCAACTCTTTTCAACTCTTATAACTCTACCTTCAGTATCAATTGACCATCTTGGTCTTGATAAAAAAGGCCTTAATACGTTGCTAAAGTTAGTTGAACATGGAGTTAAGGTCAAAGCCACAGGCTTTGGCAGAGTTAATTTTAATCCTGCATCCGCAATCACTACTATTTATTCAGCAAACCCAAATAGTTTAATGTTTGGTACGGATTTACCTTCAACCAGAGCACCGCGTCCTTTTGAGGATAACGACATATCTATAATTACAGACAATCTTGGTGAAGAAGGCGCTAATAAAGTATTATTTCAAAATGCTTATGATTTTTACTTTCAGAAACATGCCTAAAAAGATGCTACATCGGAGAAACTACTCGCTCACATTTTTCCGCTGAGCAAAGCGTTAGGTAATATCTAAGAATTTATCGAATTCGAAATATGTAATAAAGGATTAAACTTGCATGAAAAAAATAAGACGCCCCGTTAATATCCATAAAGCCTACCATGCGCATGTTTACTTCGAACAAGAAACATTGGAATTTGCTTCTAATATATGTACAACAGCTAGTGAGATGTTTGGTTTAAAGATAGGTAGTGTTATTCAAAAGCCAGTTGGCCCTCATCCTATGTGGAGTTGTCAAATTCTCTTTGCTGCAAAGCACTTCGATGATTTTATTCCATGGATTGACGAAAATCGACAAAACTTAACTATTTTAGTACATGCAGTAACAGGTGATGATCTAATGGATCATACAGAATATGCATATTGGCTAGGAGATAGTGTTGAGCTTAAATTATCATTCTTCAATGCCTAACAAGTCACTGCATCGGAAAAACTACTCGCTCGCGCTCGTATTTTTCTGCTGAGCAAGGCGTTATGTTTTAAAAGAGTAAAATATGAATATCCGAGAAGCTAAAAATAATGACTGGGACTCTATATGGCTTATTTTCCAAGAAATAGTTCTTGCTGGTGACACTTATGCCTATGAAATAACCATAACTAAGGAACAAGCGGAAATATTATGGTTAAAATCTCCTCGTAAGACTTACGTATTTGAGGAAAATGGAAATATTCTAGGTACATATCATTTAAAAACCAATCAAGCAGGTCCAGGCAATCATGTTTGTAACTGCGGTTACATGGTTTCTTCACTTGCTCGGGGCAAAGGGCTTGCAACATCAATGTGTGAGCATTCTCAGAAAATTGCATTAGAGTTAGGGTATAAAGCCATGCAATTTAATTTCGTGGCATCTAGTAATGAAGGAGCAGTTCGTTTATGGAGTAAGCTTGGTTTTGAGACTATTGGCCATCTACCAAAGGCTTTCAATCACCCTGTAAATGGGTACATTGATGCATTAGTTATGTATAAATGGCTACAAACATAAACAAGGTACTTCATCGGAAAAACTACTCGCTATCGCTCGCATTTTTCCGCTGAGTAAGGCGTTATATGTCAATTAAACTTGGAACACTAAATGTCTAATATAGAAATTCGTAAAGCTACTATTGAGGATTCTTCTTTAATTCTCAAATTTGTAACTGAACTTGCCATCTATGAAAAAGCAGAACATGAAGTAAAAGCAACACAATCTGATATTCAAGAATCATTATTTGGCTCTGACTCAAAAACAAAGGCAGTTATCTGTAACATTGATAATAAACCTATTGGTTTTGCTGTTTACTTTTTTAATTATTCTACATGGCTCGGTAAGCATGGACTTTATCTGGAAGATTTGTATGTTTCTTCTGAGTGCAGAGGTTCTGGGGCCGGCAAAGCAATGTTGAAATATCTAGCTAGAATTGCGCTTTCTAAAAATTGTGGGCGCTTTGAATGGAGTGTACTTGATTGGAATGAACCAGCAATTAAGTTCTATCAATCAATTGGTGCAAAGCCACAAAATGAATGGGTGGGTTATCGCTTATCTGGAAAGTCTTTAGAAGATTTTGCAAATTGCTAAAATCATATAACAAGTTGCTGCATCGGAAATACTACTCGCTACCGTTCTCATTTTCCCGCTGAGCAAGGCGTTATGTAGTCTGCGACGCAAAAGCAACTATTGGATGGTTAAGTAGTAAATTTGGACACCCCCCACCTTTTTGCCACTTTCTATTTATAGAAAAAAACATTAAGCAGACTCCCCTCTTATGTGGAAGTTATGTGTCTACGACTTAAATTCATTATTAAGGATGTCTTCGAAGATGATCCATACTCAAAAAAGTCATCTTAGCTTCTACTTTTTTCAAAAACTGCGTGAGAGTATACTTAGCAAAAATTAAAATTTGAGTTTAATAATTATGGAATTTTCATACTTAGCGCATGGAAAACTATTTTCTGATACTTTGATGCAGCATGTAAAAGACTCCTTTTACCATGTTGATAGTGATTATAACGGTAAGCGTCGCTTATTTTTTGATAATGCTGGTGGATCATTTCGTCTAAAAAAGGCTGTAGAGACATACGGCGAAGTCTCCGCTACCCCAGATTGTGCTGAGCGAATCCATAATACCGCTGTTTATTTGCAAGAAATAGAAAGTCAGGGCGAACAAGATTTTAAAATGATGTTGAATGTCGATGGTGGCACTGTTTACACAGCATTGACGGCATCCAAAGCCATGTTTGATATGGTGAGAGTCATAGTAGAAAATGTCTCAGGCACAAATATGGTAACGACGGTTCTGGAGCATCCTTCAGCCTATGATGCGATGGAGTTAAACGCAGCTCGTACTGGTCGTGAACTTAGAGTCGCAAAAAGTAATGCAACAACTGGTGGGATTGATGTCGATGAGATCATCAAGCTAGTAGACCAAGATACTGTTCTATTGAGTGTGATCTACGCATCGAATATATCGGGAGCTAAACTTGATATTGAATCCATTGTTACCGCTGCTAGAGCTATAAAGCCTGATTTGTATATTGTTATCGATGCTGTTCAACATGCACCACACGGCGTTATTGATTTAAAAAAACTCCCCATCGATGGCATTAACATTGCTCCTTATAAATTTTTTGGTTGTCGGGGTATGGGATTAGCTTGGCTTTCTGATCGTGCTGCTTTATTTCCACACGATAAACTCAGTGGAAAAGATAAAGGTGTTTGGGATTTAGGAAGTTCAGATCCTGCACAGTTTGCCATGTTTAGTGAAGTCATTAACTATGTTTGTGATCTTGGTACACATGAAACGAATAGCTTAGAAAGACGAGAGCAATTTGTTACAGGTATGCAGATGATTAACTTGCATGAGCGGGCATTATTATCAAGAATGTTGAACGGCTCAGAGGGGGTCACAGGATTACGAGAAATAGATAATCTTAATGTATATCTTGATCATGATGATTTAACTATGCGAGATTTGATTCTTGCTATCGATTTTAAAAATATAGAGCCTCCAAAGGCCGTAAAGATTTATGATGAGAAAGGTGTAACCGCTTTTGAGAGAGTGAATACAAGTTTATATTCTAAGAGAATGTTGGAATCTTTTGGCCTTGAAGGAGCAATAAGAGTGTCACCATTACATTGTCATTCGGCAAATGATATTGATACTTTTTTGTCTATAACCAAACAGATGGCAAGTGGTAACTAATTTACCTTATACAAAAGCACTTAAAAGTAGAGTAGCGACCTAAATAATTATTCAATGCCCAGATTGTGATTCTCGCTATAACGTCAGTATGAAGCGCATAACAAGAACCTCAAAAGGAACGCCAAAAGCAGGCGCCCTTTTATGTAAGTGTTAGCAATAAAAGGAAATAGATCTGTGCAAATAAGACAATATAAAAATTCTGACTTAAACGCTGTTCTCTCGTCTTGGGAGACAGCAACTCGTTTAGCTCATCCATTTATGACAGATGAGTTTATAGCTCAAGAGCGAATAAATGTAGCTGAAATATATATGCCCAATACAGATACTTGGGTTGTAGATATAGACGGAAATACGGAAGGCTTTGTAGCATTAATAGGCAACGAGGTTGGTGCAATATTTCTACAGCCAAAACATCACGGAAAAGGTGTAGGTAAAGCTCTTATGGATAAAGCACAAGAATTACACGGTGATCTTGAAGTCGAAGTGTTCAAAGAAAATAAAATTGGTCGTGAATTTTACTCAAAGTACGGTTTTGAACAAATAGAAGAGAAGTTTCACGAACCAACTAGCCAGCAAGTGTTGCGTCTTAAATTTAATGCTAACAAGTAGCTGCATCGGATAAACTGCTCGCTCAGACTCGGAGTTTTACGCTGGGCAATGCGTTAACTAGAAGGAAATCTCAATGTCAGGTGAAACTAATTTAAACAAACTCCTATCTTCAATGTCACCAAAACTTCTCGATGATGAGTACGTGTTTTGTAGTGTAGAAAATGGCCAATACGGTGACTTTATAGACCTATCACCTTTAGCGACTTACATGGAGGCTGAAGGCTTAACCCTTGTGATTACAAAAGATAATGCAGACAAATCTGAACTTGAATATGAATCTGTATTTAAATGTATTACTTTACTTATACACTCCAGTCTTGAGGCCGTAGGACTAACCGCTGCAGTTTCGACAAAACTAGCAGAAAATGGCATCAGTGCTAATGTAGTTGCTGCGTATTATCACGACCACATTTTTGTTCAATCAGTAAAAGCTGAGTTGGCTCTGGAAGCTTTACATGATTTCAACAGCTAACAAAGCAATTAAAATCGCCATAAAAAACGTGGCTGCACACCTTGACGCTAGCCTCTTATTGCGGCCTTAGGCAAAGAGGTATATACCCTGAAAAGTAAAAATAGTGAGGAAAATCATGTCTGAACCGATAGAAATTCTGCGTGGGGTTGTACATCCCTGGTATTGCGACAGCTTCGGACATATGAATGTTCGTTGGTATAGCCATTTTTTCGATGATGCCGCATTTCACCTATGGGCGCTTTACTGGGGCAGTCACAAAAAAATGGAGGAAGAGTTTGGAGTGCATACAGTAACGGCCTCGGCGACGGTACAGTTTCATCAGGAACTAGTAGCTGGAGATTTGATAGTAGTAGATAGTATATTGACTCGCATTGGTGGCAAAAGCTGTACTTTTACAGAGCGAATGTTACATATTGACACGAAGGAAGTACATGCCACATACGAAACAACAGAAGTATTCTTCGACCCGCGAACACGCAAGTCAACAGAAATGCCAGCCTCAATCAGGCATGCACTTGAAAATGCATAACAAGGCAATTAAACAACCGCACAACAAAAACATGTTGTGATGGACTCGCAAGCTTGTCTTTTATTGCGGCGTTATGAGTGCGACATATAGGAAGTATTAGCCTCTTAAGTAGTATATTTTGACACCCTTCTACCTTTATATAGTTTTCAAAGAAATATAATATAACCATATCCCCTGAGCTGTAGTCTGTTCTTTCTCAAATTATCCTCTCTTCAAACGAGCTTCACACTTTTTATCGAATGAATGACCTGAAAATAGGCAGACGAGCTTTGGCGAAACAATGTTGGAGCAAAGAACGACTACCCGAAAGGTGGACTTTGTTAAAATCCATAAAAATGTGGAGGATATTTTTTTATATTCAAATGTATCTATCTCCTAACAAACTCCCTATTTAGAGTAGTTTTTTTGTATAGCATTCTATTTAATCAAAAATTGCATAGCCTTTGTCATTAAAGCCAGTTAAAATATCCTTTATATGAAGCGTTTTGTTTCTAACTTCTTAGAAAAATCAAATATTCGCTAAAAACACTATATTAGGTAATTATGGCTAAATTACTCTTACTCAATGGTCCAAATCTTAACTTGTTGGGCTCACGCGAACCTGATATCTATGGTTCAGACACTCTTGACGATATTACTAAGCGATTAAGCGAACAGGCTGCTAGTAGCAATCATTCACTTGACCATCTGCAGAGCAATGCAGAGTCGGAGCTAATCGACAAAATTCACCAAGCAGCAATCGATAAGGTTGAATTTATTCTTATCAATCCTGCGGCTTTTACCCACACCAGTATTGCTTTGCGCGATGCTCTTTTGGGAACTCAAATTCCTTTTATAGAAATACACTTATCCAATGTGCACCAACGTGAGGAGTTTCGCCAGCATTCGTTCTTTTCAGATATTGCTGTCGGTACCATTGTCGGTTTAGGCGCACAGGGCTATGAGCTGGCTTTACAGGCAGCCATTCGTCATTTATAAACATAGTAGCTAAACATTAATTCAGTAACTACACATAACAACACATTTACATAGAGAGATTTAACTATGGACGTTAGAAAGATTAAGAAACTTATAGAACTTATCGAGAGCAGTGATATTGCTGAATTAGAAATTGTTGAAGGCGAAGAGTCGGTTCGAATTTCTAGAAACTGTGCCCAGCCCGTCTATGCTGCTGCACCTGCAATGGCTGCACCTGTTGCTCCTGCAATGGCAGCACCTGTTGATGGTTTAAATCAATCTTCGCCTGGTACTGAAGATCCTGATTTGCCGAGTGGGGAGACTATGGACTCTCCTATGGTTGGTACTTTCTACACTGCGGCATCACCTTCTTCTCCTGCTTTTGCGAAAGTCGGTGACTCTGTTTCTGTAGGCGATACGCTTTGTATTATTGAAGCAATGAAAATGTTGAATCAGATTGAATCTGATAAATCAGGTGTGATTAAAGCAATTCTCGTTGAGAATGAAACTCCTGTTGAATTTGGCCAGCCACTGTTCGTAATAGAATAAGAATCGAATAGCCTTATCAAGATTACATAGAAGACAAATAATATTGAGAGTCTCAAATGATTAAAAAATTACTAATCGCAAATCGTGGCGAAATTGCTTTAAGAATATTACGAGCCTGTAAAGAAATGGGTATCAAAACGGTTGCTGTTCATTCTACAGCTGACCGTGATCTTAAACATGTGCGTCTAGCAGATGAATCTGTCTGTATCGGCCCAGCATCATCAATGGAAAGTTATTTAAATATCCCTGCGATTATTAGTGCTGCTGAAGTTACCGATTCGGATGCGATTCATCCTGGTTATGGCTTCTTATCTGAAAATGCTGATTTTGCAGAACGCGTTGAGTCTAGCGGATTCACATTTGTTGGCCCAAAAGCAGAAACTATTCGTGTCATGGGTGATAAAATTGCGGCGAAAGAAGCCATGATGAAAGCCGGTGTTCCTTGTGTACCGGGTTCTGGTGGTGCAATACCTGATGATCCAAAAATAAGTAAAGCAATGGCGGATGAAATCGGTTATCCGGTTATGATCAAAGCTACCGGTGGTGGTGGTGGGCGCGGTATGCGCGTAGTTTATGACGAATCTGATCTATTAGAGTCTATTGTTCTAACCAAAACTGAAGCGGGTGCAGCATTTAACAATGATGTTGTTTTCATGGAAAAGTTCCTTGAGAAGCCTCGCCATATTGAGTTCCAAGTTCTAGCAGATAATCATGGCAACGCGATTCATCTTTGCGAACGTGATTGCTCGATGCAGCGACGTAATCAAAAAGTAGTTGAAGAAGCCCCTGCGCCGGGTATTACTCCAGAACAAAGAGCTCAAATGGGCGAAGCAGTTTCAAAAGCATGCGTAGATATTGGTTATCGTGGTGCGGGAACATTTGAATTTTTGTATGAGAATGGCGAATTTTATTTCATCGAAATGAATACTCGAATCCAAGTAGAACATCCTGTGACAGAAATGATTACGGGTGTGGATTTAATTAAACAGCAGTTATTAATTGCCTCCGGTGAAGTGCTTAAAATCAAGCAAGGTCTTATTCCGCGCGGTCATTCAATTGAATGTCGTATTAATGCCGAAGATTCTGAAACCTTTGTACCTTCACCTGGAAAAGTGGATCGTTTCCATGTGCCTGGTGGTCTAGGTGTGCGTGTTGATTCGCATATCTATGGTGGCTATACCGTACCCCCCTATTATGACTCAATGATAGGCAAGCTGATTGTTCATGCAGAAGACCGCGAAACAGCAATAAAACGTATGCAAAGTGCTTTATCTGAAATGGTGATTGAAGGCATTAAAACGAATGTGCCATTACAGCGCCGTATTATGGAAGACACTGCCTTTATCGCAGGTGGTGCTGGTATCGATTACCTTGAGAAGAAACTTGGCCTTTAAGTTAAGACTCAAAATTTTTTATTAGAGTTTTCAAATCTAAACTAGTTAATAAACAGAGTAGTAATAATGTCAGAACAACGCTGGTTACAACTAGTTTGTCATACCCAAGAAAACAGTGTCGAAGCCATCGAAAGCGCCATGGAAGATTCCAATGTGCTATCGATAACTATGCAGGATAAGTTCGATACTCCTGTATTAGAGCCTTTGCCCGGTGAGTTACGCTTATGGAAAGATTTAATCATCACTGCGTTATTTGATTACGATACAGATTTGGCTCCATTAACTGAGTTGCTAGAAGAAAATACTGAAGTCTGGAATATCGATAAATTCATCATAGAAACGGTTGAAGATCAAGACTGGGAACGCGTTTGGATGAAGGACTTTCATCCAATGAAATTTGGTGAAAATCTTTGGATTTATCCAAGTAACCATGAAATTCCTGAAGATGATAGCGTTAAGATTTTACTAGATCCTGGTCTAGCTTTTGGCACAGGTACTCATCCAACTACTTCACTTTGTCTTGAATGGCTAGATCAAAATCCGCCTAAAGATCAAACAGTGATTGACTATGGTTGTGGCAGTGGCATTTTAGCGTTAGCAGCAGCAAAACTCGGTGCAACAAAAATAATAGCTACAGATATCGATCCGCAGGCTTTGACAGCAACAAACGATAATATGCAACGCAATGATATAGCCGCAGATATGATTCCTTGTTACTTGCCTGAAGACTGCCCTACTGAAGCGGTAGATCTCCTTTTAGCTAATATTTTATGTGGGCCTTTGAATGAACTATTCCCGCTATTTTCTTCACTTACTAAAAGTAGTGGAAAACTGGTTATGTCTGGTCTTCTCGCTGAACAACAGCAACAAATTATAGACACCTATAGTGCTGATTTTAAGGATTTTGACGTAAAACAACTTGGTGACTGGGTAAGAATCAGTGCCATCAAAATGGGTTAACCACTCATTACTTAAATATAAAAACACCAGTCGTTAAATAAAATATGTTTACTCAATGTACAAACTGCCAAGCTATCTTCAGCGTAAATATGCGAGAAGTCACTGTCTCTAAAGGTTTTCTACGTTGTGGTGAATGTCATATAATATTTGATTCTTCAAAAAATATATCAACAACGATGCAAGCTCCTTTCGTAGCAGTAGATATTAAAGAACTGTCTGAAGAAAATTTACAAACTTTATCATCACTTGATGATTGGCAAAGTAGTTCAGCCGCTATATCAAAAGAAGAACAGATCAATCTTAGACAGAGCCCTACTAAAACTCCTATCTCAAATGAAGGACAAACTAGTGGCTCTGAAGTAAAAACTAAAAGTACTCAAAAGACTGCTTCAGGTAATGCTTCAAAAATTAACAATAAAAAAACACTCAAAGGTAAATGGCCTTTCGTAGCGGCATTATTATTAGGCTTATTGCTCGTTTTTCAGGTCGCTTATAACTATCGGCATTTATTTATAGATACGCTTAAATATCAGCCTGAAAAAATACAAATGCTTAATCACAATGTGTTTGCACATCCTATCGAGAAGGACGTCTTGCTAATTTCAGCATCGATTGAAAACACGGCTGAATTCGATCAATCTTTCCCAATTTTGGAAGTACGTTTGACCAATTCGAAAGCTGAGCTTGTCGCATTACGTCGCTTTTCTCCTGAGGAGTATTTAGATAATTATTCGGCGAATACTCTACTGGTAAAAAAGCGGGCCACCAGTATCAAATTAAAAATTAAAGACCCCGGTAATCAGGCAACTCGTTTTCAATTTGATTTTCTATAGCGATTAGACTATTTTGCTTAGCCCTGTCGCTAATAACTTTTCTAGCAATTTAATAAATGTCATATCAAATAGGTTCTTTTCAGCTTAAAAGTAAATTATTGCTAGCTCCTATGGCAGGTATTACTGATCGTCCGTATCGCGATATCTGCCGTAAATACGGCGCAGGATTAACCTCATCTGAGATGATTACTTCCGATCTTTCTTTGATTAATACTAGAAAATCTCAACAACGACTTCCACAAAAAGATGAACCCGGGCCACGTTCAGCTCAAATTGTTGGCACCGAACCCTTAGTTATGGCGCAAGCTGCACGGTTTAATGTTGAGCATGGTGCCCAGATCATTGATATCAATATGGGTTGTCCTGCGAAAAAGGTATGTAGCAAGGCCGCAGGATCAGCTTTGATGCAAGATCCTGAATTAGTCAAAAAAATTCTTGCTGAAGTTATCGCTGCTGTTGATGTCCCTGTAACACTTAAAATAAGAACAGGTTGGGCAAAAACACAACGTAACGCTTTAACTGTAGCAAAAATTGCCGAAGATGCAGGCATAGCATCACTTGCAGTACATGGTCGCACTCGCAACCAAGGTTATACTGGTTTTGCTGAATTCGAAACTATACGTCAAATAAAACAGGCATTGAGCATCCCTATTTTAGCTAATGGTGACATTAAAAACATCGCCGACGCCCGCTTCATTTTAGCCTACACACAAGTCGATGGATTAATGCTGGGAAGAATTAGTCAC
Source organism: Cocleimonas sp. (assembly GCA_036960615.1). GTDB lineage: Bacteria > Pseudomonadota > Gammaproteobacteria > Thiotrichales > Thiotrichaceae > Cocleimonas. Next base: position 14,083 of record JBALXO010000018.1, read on the forward strand.
GGTCGACCGTGGATTTTTAAAGAAATAAATGATATTTTGGTTAATAACTCACCAATCACCCCCATATCGATACAAGAGAAGATTGATACGAGTCTCACACATATTAATGCCATTCATCGCTACTATGGCACTGATCAAGGAATTCGCATTGCGCGCAAGCATATTGGTTGGTATTTATCACACTTAGTTGGTCACGAAGCGCATTTGCTAAAACCTTTGACGCGGAAAATATTTCCTATTAATGATGCAAATGAACAATTGGATACATTAGAAGCTGTTTTAAATAGTTTTTAACATAAGCCAAAACGACCTGATAAATAAATTATTGGTAAAGGCATTTCGGTGGTAGACCGAAAGTTTAATGTCAAACTGACAGCCAAAATTGACAAGGAAAGAGTCACCATGAATCAAGCACTGAATACATTATCCATCATTGAAGATGAAAGCTACTCACTATCAGAGACGACTCGTCACACTGTAGAAAACTATCTTGAGATGCTTGGCGATCACGATGCTACTTTTTTGTATCGTCAAATTATGGATGAAGTCGAACGCCCGCTGCTAAAAGTAATGATGAATCACACCAACGGCAATCAATCTCGTACAGCGGCTTGCTTAGGCATAAATAGAGCCACTTTACGCTCTAAACTAAAGAGACATTCAATTATTTAGAATAGTTAGCAAAAACTATTTCTGTTTAAAAAAACCAGTCAATAACTGGTTTTTTGCGTTCTAAGGTATTGAAGTATATGCAAATGAGCAATTAAATACCCAGAATAACCTTTAAAAAGACACCCCCACCTTTTACAAGGTTTGTTCTTACAAAGAACAAACCTTGCCCTAACGGGTCTTCCTCACCGCGTTCCAACGTTGTCTTCGTTACGCTTCTGTTGAAAGCTTTACAATATTCAGATCACATAAGCAGATATAGAAATGTAATGACTAACACTGCCACCAATTACAAATAGATGCCAAATACCATGCGCGTGTTTAAAGCGATCGCTCAAGACAAAAAAGACAACACCTATTGTGTACAGCACACCACCTAAAGCCAGTAAGGCTAGACCGTCGCTAGCCAACTTATCTGCAAGTGGACGTAATGGAATCAAGATCAACCAACCCATTATTAAATAGATAATTAGCTGTACAATTCGAGTCGGTGGTTTTGCATTAACCGCTTTGATTTTTGCGCGAGGCCAAAGATCAACCAGCATTCCGATTAGGGCTAAACTCCACACCACCGCAAAAACAGACCAGCCCCAAACCCCACGAAGAGTTACTAACATATAAGGTGTATACGTTCCTGCAATAAGTAAGTAGATGGCGAGATGATCCATCTTTTCAAAGAATTTTTCATAACGACCACTATGTCCATGACACAACGTTGAGCTGATAAATAGCAGCACCAAACTAGCGCCATAAATACTAACGCTGGTAATTTTCCAAGGGTCTGATGTGGCAGCAGCTAAAACGACTAAATAGATTAAGCCGGGAATTGCAATAACTGCGGCGATTAGATGTGAAATAGTATTAAATTTTTCACCGTGGTGCATGGATCTTCCGCTGTTAGTTAATGTGGGATGACGTCAGATAATACTAATCAATCATTCTTAATAATTATTATTTTAGTAGAAGTTGAGGATTTAACCGTATCAAATAAAATACTTAGGTAATTTCTATTGCTCTATCAGATAAAACAACTTCTCTAATTTGATTCTCTAGCTTTTCTGCTAAGTGTCTGCGTTCACTAAATTGTTCCGCATCAACTACGGGTAAAAAAGTCAGTACAACACGAATACTAGGTTGTGCCAAAACACCCAGCATATTGCTCATAAAGCTCTGATCATTCCATGAAGCATTGGGATGTAATTGTCCATGTTCATCGAGATATTGAACTGCGATAGCTTGAACTGTTAATTGATGATCCAAAGCAGGTGCAAAAATACGCGCATGAAAGCGTTTAACGTTCTCGCCAGAACTTGTAGTGCCTTCAGGGAAAACTAAAATACTATCTCCTGCATTAATTTTTTCTGCGATTGCTTTTGCTGCAACTTGCGAAGCGTTTTTACCACCACGATCAATAAATACTGTACCACTTTGAGCACCCAACCAGCCAATCAATGGCCATTTCCTGACTTCGGACTTAGATAAAAAGCCTACACCTTGACTACCTACCACGGCAATATCCATCCATGAGATATGGTTTGACACCCATAGTGAAGACTTCTGATTTGCGGCTATTTCGCCTTTTACTTGTAAGTCTAGCCCTACCGTTTTGACGACTCTTTGTAGCCATTTTTTACGATATGCTTTTTGTTTTGCATTCGGCGATGCTTTATCAGCACCCAATGAAAAGACAAACATCACTGGTACAGCTGTCACTGCTAAAGAGACTAAAGCGATCAGTTTATAAGTGATTCTGAATAACTTCATTTTCTACTCATGTGTCGTTTAAAGTTAATTGTTTAAAAATTAAATCGCTTTAATAGGAATGAATTTATCAAAGCCCTCTATTTTAAAACCTTCGCCCATCCAAGCATGACCGTAAATAATTTCCCAACTTGCAGGATACAAACCATCTGGTGTTTTAAATTGCTCATAGGCATTTTCAAAGGCTTTAAGTTTCGCTTTACCCATCAACCCTTTACTACGATTACTATCGGTATTAGATGCACCGATCTGTTTAATGTCGCGCATTAGTTGTCGCACATTGGCGTAAGTCATGGTAATCATTTCCATATCTGTTACGGGATCTTGGAATCCAGCTTGCAATAATGCATCACCAATTTCATGCATATCGGCAAAATTACTGGTATGCGGTCTATTATCAACCTCGCTCCAGCTTTCACGAATTTCTCTTAAGGTTTCAGGGCCAAAGGTACTAAAAAGTAACAAACCATTCGGCGCAAGAACATGATGAAACCCAGTAAAGGCTTTATTAAGATCATTGCTCCATTGCAGCATCAAACTGGAAATTAAAAAATCAATACTATCTTCTTTTAATGGCAAAAATTCAGCATCAGCGCAAACTGCTTTAGGTTTTCGAAACCAGCTACCCTGCTCTCTGCTTTTACTTGCCATGCTATGCGCAAGGTCCAATGCGATCACCTCTGCTTTTGGATAGCGTTGCATCAAGTCTTTAGTAATAAAACCAGTACCACAACCAACATCTAAAACTCTTTTAGGTTGTTGTTTAATATAGTCAAGACGATCGCCCATACGTTTCGCAATTTCGAGCTGCAATATCGCCGCGCCATCGTAACTATCGGCGGCACGTTCAAAATGCATTCGGGTTATATGTTTATCAAGCATGGCTATGGATTGTCTAATGGTTATAATTTATCTAATACAATTTAAGATGAAAATTGTTTATTGATAATGGGGGCTTAATCTAAGGCTTCAATGAAATCAGTGACTCGCTTTAAAAAGATTTCAGGGTGCGTAATAAAAGGTGCATGTCCTGCTTTATCGATTAAAGTAATTTCAGCATCTGGGCGCAAGGATATCAAATCATTTATCACTTCTTTAGGGATTAATCGGTCGTACTCGGCAAAAACCCAATGCTCTGGGCAAGATAGTGTTAGTTTGCGCAAGTCGACATGCTTTAGGATATCCAAACCAACATCTAAAGCTTCTTGAGTTGGGATAAGAGATTGTTCTGATTTTGAGGCTGATTCAGACTCTTTAGTATCATCTGAAAAGACACCCCCCGCCTTTTTGGCACTTTTCCCGTTGTAAAGAATCTGGTTAATTAGATTACCTTGAATCAATTTTGCATCTGTCACTCCAATAAACTGCAAAGCAATAAAACCCTTTAGCGTTTTCTCAGTATCTTTTTTAAGGTTGTCCGCAAAACGATTAAGCACTTCATCGCTCATCGCATGTTGCCAATCTCCATCTTGAGCTTGTAAAGATTGAGAGAAACGTGGCGTGCTGGTAACCAAAGTTATACTTTTAATTCTGTGTGGAATATTCTGGGCTAAAGCCTGTGCCACCAAACCACCCAATGACCAGCCAATCATATGAATGTTTTCTGGGGCAATCTCAGCAATCCCTCCAGCTACAAGAGTAACTATCTGTTCTAGACTCTGCGCTTCGACATCCCGATTAAACCCATGCCCAGGTAGATCTATCCAGAGTAAATGATATTGAGACTCTAAAGCTTCTCGTATCGGCTCCCATACTTGAGAATTCATCCCCCAACCATGTAGCAACATCAGCGTTTTTACGCTGTTACCATCGGCCTGATCTTTCCCACTAGTTAGCCCAGATGTTTTTACTAAAAAATTATTCAAAGTTTGATACACTGCTTAAATAGTATTTTCGATGATTTTTTTACTAGGACTATGATGCCTGATTCTGTACCCACTTTTTTACCTATTTTGTTAGTAGTAGCGTCCTATTTTGTTGGCTCAGCATCTGCAGCCATCATCACCTGTAAATTAATGGGTAAAGAAGACCCTAGAAGCCTCGGTTCAAAAAACCCTGGGGCAACTAATGTCATGCGATTTGCAGGCAAAAAGGCTGCTTTCTTTACCTTACTCGGCGATCTTTTCAAAGGGCTCATTCCAATCGCTATCGGCCACGCCTTAGATTTATCTTGGGGCTGGTTGGTGTTGATCGGCATTGCGGCTTTTCTTGGTCATTTATATCCCATTTATTACGGTTTTAAGGGCGGTAAAGGCGTCGCGACTGCCTTAGGTATTTATTTCGGTTTAAATCCTATTATCGGTGCTGTGGTTGGTGTTACTTGGCTGATATCTTCGCTGCTGTTTAATATGTCATCACTATCAGCATTGATTGCCTGTTTACTTGCGCCACTTTACTATTTTTGGGTAACAGGCTCGATAGATTTATTTTTAGGCTTGGTCTTTATTGCCGTATTTATCTATTGGAGTCATCGTGGCAATATTGTGAAGATTATTGATGGCACAGAATCAAAAATATCGAAGAAATAAATAAACTGTGACCAAGCATAATGAATAACAATCAAGTCGATTTATCTAAACAAAAAAAATCAAAATCTAATCAGCAATTAAGCCATGCAGAGTCCAGTTCTGAAGACTCAGTTTTCCCTTTGAGCATTCTTGCTAATAATATTGAGATTGCCGGTAATGTGGGTAGCCTATTTCGTGTTGCTGATGCCTTAGGGGTGGAAAAACTCTACTTAACTGGCACGACCCAAACGCCTCCAAAATACAAAATTCGCAAAGCAGCACGTTCAGCAGATAATCACATTCCCTATATTTATAAAGAATCTGCTGTTGATGTTATTGAGACTTTAAAAGCGAATGGTTACACAATCGTTGCTCTAGAAATTACCACAAAAAGCGAAAATATCCGCGACTTCAAACTAAATAAACAAGAAAAAACCTGCTTGATTATTGGCTCTGAAAATCTAGGTATTTCGGCTGATTTATTAGCCTTATCTGATCACCACATTCACATTCCCATGTACGGTAAAAACTCATCGATGAATGTGATTACTTCCTGCGCGATTACGGTGCATGAACTCATCCAGCATTTGTAAGTAATTTTACAAATGAATAAAATGCCCCTTAATCCCCCTCATATTTTAAGCCAAACCATCACTGAACTCAAAGGTGTGGGTCCGAAGATGGCAGAGAATCTGCAGAAACTGGGCATCGAAAAAGTCCAAGACTTACTGTTTCATTTACCACTTCGCTATCAAGACCGCACCCAAATCTATCCGATAGGTGCGACAGATCATGGGCAAGAGGTTTTAGTTGAAGGCGCAGTCGAACATTCTGAAATCGTCTATCGTGGTCGACGCATGATGATCTGTACTATTTCAGATGGCACAGGCATGCTAACCCTGCGCTTTTTCCACTTTAGTAAAGCCCAACAACAAGCTCTATCGCGAGGAATTCGTATTAGCGCATTTGGCGAAGTTCGCATCGGTAAAACTACCCGCGAAATGGTGCATCCTGAATACAAAATACTCACCAGAGATGTCACACTAAACTTAACTGACGCACTCACTCCAATCTATCCAGCCACCAAAGGTTTGCAACAACGCAGCCTGTTACGTTTAGCCGGTCAGGCATTAGCACAACTAGATGGTCTAGCTGACTTGATTCCTACAGCAGTGAGTGAAAGATACAAACTAGCAGATTTAAACGTTGCTTTGAAGACCCTGCATCAGCCTACAGCAGATATCGCCGTACTCGATTTACACATAAGAAATCATCCTGCACAACAGCGTTTAATCTTTGAAGAATTACTCGCGCATCATTTGAGTTTGCGTAAACTTCGTGAACAACAAAAACAGGCACTTGGCATTCCATTGAATGTTCAGACCACTTACTTTGAACGCCTAACTGCCAGCTTACCGTTTGCCTTAACTAATGCTCAAAATCGCGTGATTGACGAGATCAATCAAGATTTATCGGAAACATGGCCGATGAGTCGTTTAGTGCAAGGTGATGTAGGGTCAGGCAAAACTCTGGTTGCCGCTGCCACCGCCTTAACAGCGATTGAAGCTGGTTACCAAGTCGCGTTAATGGCGCCAACCGAAATACTGGCGGGACAACATCTTAAAAGCTTTAGCGAATGGTTTACGCCTTTGGGATTAAACGTCACACTAATTTCAGGCAAACTAAAAGTCGCAGATAAACGCCAAGCACTTGAAGAAGCAGCAAACGGTGAATGTCATATCGTGATTGGCACGCATGCCCTATTTCAAAATGATGTACATTTTCAAAAATTGGGATTAATTATTGTTGATGAACAACATCGTTTCGGCGTGCATCAACGTATGACTTTACGTGATAAAGGCAAAGAGTCGAGTGGAGATCATGAAACCTTTCCACATCAACTGGTGATGACCGCCACGCCGATTCCGCGCACCCTAGCGATGACAACCTACGCAGATATGGATTACTCAGTTATCGACGAACTACCACCTGGCAGAACACCGGTCAAAACTGTCGTCATTAGCAACGGTCGTCGCGGTGAAATCATCGAACGCATCAATGTAGTTTGCGAAGATGGCGCGCAGGTTTATTGGGTCTGTACGCTTATTGAAGAATCAGAAGCACTTCAATGTCAGAATGCAGAAGAAACCTGGGAGCTACTTAAAGATTCATTGCCGGATTTGAATATAGGGATGATTCACGGACGTATGAAGTCAGCTGAAAAAGAAGAAATAATGGCGAAATTCAAAGCAGGTAAAGTCAACCTACTTGTCGCTACCACCGTCATCGAAGTTGGCGTAGATGTACCCAATGCTAGCTTGATGGTTATCGAAAACTCCGAACGTTTAGGACTCGCCCAATTACACCAATTACGCGGACGCGTCGGACGTGGCAGCAAAGCCAGCAGTTGCGTATTAATGTATCAAACACCACTATCGCAAAACGGGAAAAAGCGTCTAGAAGCCCTTCGTAACAGTAATGATGGGTTTGAAATTGCTAAAATTGATCTAGAAATACGCGGTCCCGGAGAAGTGTTCGGCACTCGCCAAACGGGTGAATTACAATTTAGAATTGCAAATCTGATGGAAGATCAATTTTTATTACCCAAGGTCCAAGAAGCTGCGCAGATCATTATGGAACAGTATCCTGAAAATGTAGAACCACTGATAGAACGATGGATTAAACATGCTGAGGATTATGCGGCTGTTTAGTATTGTGACTTAGTGAGAATACCAAAAAGGTGGGGGGTGTCTTTCAATACTCTATTCTCCTTCCCTCACATGCCACAACACTCCAGTAGGATCTGTAAATTGCATCATTAAGCCACCTTCCTGCTGATGTGGTTCTGCAAGTATTTTTGCATCATCTCCATAACTATCATTCACTTTAATCTCTCTAATCTTTGACCACCATGCTTCTAAATCTTCAACGTAGATACAAAACATAGTGTTATCAGCCCACTCTTTTACATAGTAGTCTTGAAGCCAAAAACTATTTCCATCAATTTCTAATCTAACCGAATTCTCTAATGTAACGACTTCAATGAAACCTAGATTTTTTATAAAAACGCAGAGATAATTTGTGATCTTTTGCTGGGATAAAGGGAGTGATGTTATTGACTATAGTATTGTTCATATTTTTCACTTTCCAATAATAGAATTTAGGGAAATACAATACGATATTAAGAATTAATTGTCTAAAAGACACCCCCCACCTTTTCAGCACTTTTCTATTTAATCTTTGATTCCTCTGATTATCCTCGGATAATACAAACCCAACGTAATCGCCCGAATCACCATAAACAAACTCAGGCCCAAGAATAATCCATGATTCCCCCATTGTGGAATTAACACCTGCAACAATGCCAAATAAATCAGCATTGATATAATCATCGCATTGCGCATTTCTTTAGTGTAACTCGCACCGATGAAAATACCATCCAACTGAAAGCTCCAAATGGAGACGATAGGTGCGATGATCATCCACGGAAGATAGATTTTGGCTGAATTGAACACCTCATCAATGTTAGTAAATAATCCAATAATCATTTCACCGAATATAAAATAGATTATGGAAACTACTACTGCAATGATGAATGCCCAGAAGCTGGTAAGTTTAACTGCACGCTTAAATGTGTCTCGTTTTTTAGCACCATAAGCACTGCCTGTAAGTGCCTCGGCGGCATGAGCAAAACCATCGAGCCCATAAGCCATAATACTTTGAAGGTGTAACAAAATCGCATTAGAAGCGAGGACGACTTCTCCCATTTTCGCGCTTTGAGCGGTAAAGTAACTTAGTGAGAAAACCAAACACAAGGTACGGATAAAGATATCGCTGTTGGCTTTCATCAAAATAGTGATGGCATTGCGTTCTAGTATGTTCGTCCAACTGAAGTGTTTTAATGCATTTTTGATTTGATCGCGTAGTAAGTAAAAACCACAAGCAGCAGCAAGGTATTCAGCAATTAAGGTTGCCAACGCAACGCCTTCTACACCCATGTTGAATTCCATCACAAACACAAGATCTAACAGTATATTACTGAGGTTGAGTACCAACAACAGCAGCAACACCTTACGCGTATTGTGCATGCCGATAAACACGCCGGTAAACACGTAGGTACACAATGTTGCGGGTGCGCTCCAAATACGAATATAGGCATAACTGGCGGTGAGACTTTCTATTTGCTCAGTACTATCAAGTAAATACAGAGCGAATTGAATGAGTGGATAGCTAAGTAAAATCGTTATAAAACCGAAGCCTATTGCCAATAATATAACTCGCGAGATGGTATCTGATAGTGCTTGATGATCATTCGCGCCATAGGCTTGGGCTATGAATCCTGTAGTGCCCATTTTAAGGAAACCAAAGCCCCAGAATAGAAAACTAAAAATTAATGCACCAAGTGCCACCGCACCAATCGCCTGCGGTTCTGGTAGATGACCAACGACCGCGGTATCGACCGCACCCACTAAAGGTATGGATAGATTCGATATGATAATCGGGCCAGCTAGTGCCCATATATCACGATGATTTATTTGTGCTTTAGTTTGACTGGTCATGGTTGATTATCAAAATATTTAGATACGGTCAGTCGAAAGATAAAATAGATTAAAACAGAGTTATCAATGAATAAAAAGACACCCCCTGCCTTTTTGACTATTTAGGCTCCTTCCTATAAAGGGAGAGAAGCAAAAAAGCAGTAGAACAATTTCCATAAGGAAAAGTTTTTGGTGAGAATGAACGACGCATTTAATTGAAAATGGAAGATAAGGTGCGTTTTGTAAAGACGTCTTTTAAACTTTTATCAACGGTGATATATACGCATCAATATCTGCATCATTCAATTCAGCACTGTCGTCATGCCACCAACCACCGATTGCGGTAACTTCGCCCAGCGTAACATCGAACGCTTGGGTGAATAAAAGCATCAGTTCTATCTGTTGTTGTTCACCAATATCGAGCACTAAATAACGCAACATCTCTGAAGGTTTTTTGCCTTCTGCTGCCATAATCCTTAAGGTTTGAATGATTTTTTGTTTTTCCATTTTTATGTTTCTTTATATAAATTGATCTGAACAAGCACTTTGCATAAAAAAACCTGAGGGTTTACGCCACTCAGGTTATTTTTATAGATGATGCTTCATGGTAATAGCTATTTGCTTGAGACTAACCGAATTTAGCACGAAGTTTTATCGCTTCGCCTTCTTCTATCTCGCTTAATACTTCCTCTGCAATATCACTTATACCTCTGTCACCATCGACTTGAATGTTTCGTGCTGCGCAGTTACCTCTGTAATGAATAACCGCTGCCATCGTTCCTTGATCTTCATCGTAGTAGATATCATGTCGTTGATTAATTGCATCTTCGTCTTGGTCATCTTCGCGCATGGATAATTTGCCACCACAAACACGACACACTAATACACCATCCTTTTCTGCAGGGTGAATCGCTTCGAATGCAATGTGATTGGGGTGATTACTACCGATGGCGCAAATACGGCGACCCATAATACGTTTTTTGGCTTCTTCGCGATCGAGTTCAATTTCAAACACATAGTCAACGCGCATTTTTAGATCGCGTAAGGTTTCTTGTAAGGCCTTTGCTTGAGATAAAGATCTTGGGAATCCGTCTAAGATCCAACCTCTATCATTTGATTTTTTTAGTGCATCAACAACCATCGGTATGGTTAAGTCATCAGGGACAAGATTGCCTTCATCTATATAGGCTTTAGCTTTAAGCCCTAATTCCGTGCCTGCTTTGATATGGTGACGAAAGATTTCTCCAGATTCGATGTGATCTAAACCGTATCTTTCTTTGATAATAGTACCTTGGGTACCTTTACCGCTGCCGTTTGGACCAAAAGCCAATATTCTCACGCGTATCTCCTAACTGTGTTGATGTTGTAAATTACATGAAAATATAATTTACATTACTCATAATTATGATGAGCTTAAATTATACAATGCTCTTGTGATTAATTCGAAATGTTTTGTCGATTAATAAATGATATCTAATCAATCTCTACATGGCGAAATAATTCTTTAATCTAATCACTATTTTAATACGTCTGAAACTTTAACAAATATCTATATTTATATTATTTTTTAATAGTAATACACATGACTTATAAATAATGACAGGATATTTTAAATATTTGAAATGGAACTATTAGAGATATACCGCTAAAACAGTTATAAAAAACACCCCCTAACTTTTGGGCACTTTTCCTAATCTAATTGAAAACTATTAAAAAAATAATAGTCTGATTATTTTATGGTAGCTATAAAAACTGTATAATTGATCGTTTACGCTTCAGATATTAATCTTCTATGATGACTTTTATTGCCGCCATTTTGGTCGGTTTATTTTTATTAATTTGGAGTGCTGACCGGTTTATCGAAGGTGCTTCGAGTGTCGCAAGAATTTTTGGCATTTCACCGCTAATTGTTGGGATGTTGATACTTGGTTTTGGTACCTCTGCTCCCGAAATGATTGTCTCGGCAACCGCCGCATTTCAAGGAAATCCTAGCCTAGGTATTGGTAATGCCTTGGGTTCAAATATAACTAATATAACTTTAGTGTTGGGTTTAACTGCAATCTTTTTTACGCTACCTGTGCATTCGCGCTTAATAAAACAAGAAATTCCTCTAGTATTATTAACGGCTGTGCTCGCATGGTATTTAATGTCGGATAACTTCTTCTCTCTTTTAGATAGCATTATTTTAATCACTGCCATGTTTTCGGTCCTGATATGGATGGTTTTTTCAGCTAATAAAGACCGTCATACCCATGATCCCTTAGTCGATGAAAGTATTGAAGAACTGCCCGATCAAATGCCTTTATCAAATTCTATATTTTGGACAGTAATCGGTCTCATGTTTTTGCTCTTGAGTTCACATATGTTGGTTTACGGCGCTTCTAATATAGCTAGCGCGATGGGCGTAAGTGACTTAATCATTGGTTTAACAATTGTTGCAATAGGTACCAGCTTGCCTGAACTAGCGGCGACAATTAGTAGTGCGCGAAAAGGGGAAACAGATTTAGCGGTAGGTAATATTGTTGGATCAAACTTATTTAATACACTTGCGGTATTACCTATACCTGCTTTAATTCAACCACTCGAAGTACCTGCAGGTGTGCTAGATAGAGACATTTGGGTAATGTTAGCGGTAACCATTATCTTGTTAGTTTTTTGTTTTGGCTTAACTCATGAATCACGCTATAAAATAACGCGTTTGAAAGGTCTATTCTTATTAGGTCTATTTTTTGCTTACCAAGGTCTGCTTTACTTTCAAACCGTTCAATAGCATGCTTGGCCTTTAAGGATAAGCTTATTAGTTATCGACTTAATTTTTATAAAACAAATAACTGAAAATATTAAATTGATTTATGCCTAAAAACTCTACAACTGATACAAGCAATAACCATGATTTTATTGGCCTTGCCAAAGCTGTTATTGCAGCTGAAGTTGAAGCTATTCAATCATTAAGTGAGCGCTTGGATGATGAATTCAGCAAAGCTTGTGAAGCAATTTTAGCTTGTAAAGGACGCGTTATCGTATCTGGCATGGGTAAGTCTGGGCATATCAGTAATAAGATCGCAGCAACTTTAGCCAGTACCGGAACCCCTGCATTTTTTGTTCATCCTGGTGAAGCCTTACACGGCGATTTGGGAATGATCACAGGTGAAGATGTAGTGATTGCGATTTCGAACTCAGGCAACACCGATGAAGTAATTACCTTAGCGGGCTTAGTAAAAAGATTGGGTGCGCATGTTATTGGCATGTCTGGCGATGAACAATCTCCCTTAGCAAAAATTTCTGATCATCATTTAAATATTAGCGTCGAAAAAGAAGCTTGCCCAATGGGTTTAGCCCCAACTTCAAGCACTACAGTTACTTTAGTTTTAGGTGATGCTTTGGCTGTAGCACTGCTAGAAGCACGCGGCTTTACTGCTGAAGACTTCGCCCGTTCGCACCCTGGTGGCCGCTTAGGAAAACGCTTATTGGTACATGTTAGAGATGTGATGCACAGCGGTGAAGACACACCTATCTGTTTACCTGAAACCTTATTAGGTGATGCAATTTTAGAAATTACTGGTAAAAAACTCGGCGCTACTTTAGTGGTCGATTCAGATAATTCTCTATTTGGAATTTTCACTGATGGCGATTTAAGACGCGCTTTTGAAGATGGCGTTGACTTAAAAAATATCACTATTGGTGAAATAGCGCATCAAGATTGTATTAGTACCCAAGCCGATGAGCTGGCAGTTAATGTAGTCAACCTAATGCAAGACAAGCAAATCACCGTTTTACCTGTGGTTGATACAAACAATAAAGTCGAAGGCATTATCCATATGCATGATTTGCTTAAAGCGGGCATTGTTTAATAAAATTTAAAAAATGGATCTAATCGAATGACCATAGCAATTAACAAAGAAGAATTTACCCAACTGGATTTAAACAACAAAGCTAAATCCATCAAATGTGTCATATTTGATGTGGATGGCGTTCTCACTGATGGCAGTTTATTCTTTGATAACCAAGGCCAAGAAATGAAAGCTTTTAATTCTAAAGATGGCCATGGGATTCGAATGCTCATAGAAAGTGGCGTTGAAGTAGCAATTATTACCGGACGCCAATCTGATTTAGTCAAACATCGAGCTAACAACCTCAAATTATCGCCTGAATTAATCTACCAAGGCTATCGTGACAAACGCCCTGCTTTTGCTGACTTATTAGAAAAAACTGGCTTTAGTAGAGATGAAATCGCCTACATTGGTGATGATGTGATTGATTTACCCGTAATGAGCCAAGTAGGTTTTGCTATCGCTGTGGGCGATGCACATTGGTTTGTAAAAGATCAGGCACATATGACGACAGAAGCCCATGGCGGCAAAGGAGCTGGACGCGAGGCCTGTGAGTTTATTCTAGCAGCCAAAGGCAAATTAGATGACCTTTTACAGAGTTACCTAGAGCCTGCGGCTAATTGAACGACTTCTGATTGTTGACATCAAAATATATACCATATGAATAGAAGCGGCTTTTTTTTTCTAATATTTGCAGTTATCGTTGCCATTGCAATTACATGGTTTAATTCGACGTGGTTGTCTTATAAAGGTTTCACCTTAGATCAAAAAGAAAAACAAATTGATTATTATTTAAGCGATTTTTCTATCTTAAATACTTACCCTGATGGCAGTATGCGCTATGTTTTGAAGGGACAACATTTAGTCCACCAACAATCTACTAGCGCCAGCAAAATAATAAAACCCACGATTGAAGCTCGTGATGTCGATAACTCATTGATTTTAATCACTGCTAACGAAGCACAACAAGATAAAAAAAATGGCCCTATCTTGTTAGAAGGCAAAGTCGATGTAATAAAAAATAGCGAAGATAAGAATGAAAATTTTAAATTGCTAACGACAGATTTGACCTATAATCCTAATGATAGAGAAATTTATACTGATGCAGAATTATCTTTTTCATCTGCTTCTGGTGATTTAAAAGGCGTTGGTTTTAGCACCAAACTTGACGAACATGAACTAAGGATACTTAAGAATGTACAAGCTAAATTCATACCTGCCAAATAATCGTTTTTTGGCATCTGTGCTTATTGCAACTACTCTTGTATTGAGTTCATCAGCACATGCTTTAAAAGATGATATAGAAAAGCCAGTACATATTAATGCTGATAGCGTTTTATTTAATAAAACCAAAGGTTTAGGTGTATATGAAGGTAATGTTTCGATCGTACAAGGTAGCTTAGATATTCGTGCAGCAAAGATCGAAATTACTGCACCGGGTGGGCAAATCACCACCATTACTGCCTCGGGTTCACCCGTGAAGTTTCAACAAAAAATGGACGATGGCAAGTTAGCTAAAGGACAAGCTAATCGAGTGGTTTATCAAGTATCCAACAAGCGTATCGTGTTAGATGGTAATGCAGCCATTACACAAAATAATGATAGATTCGCAAGTAACCATATCGAATATTCCACCAGTAACGGCGAACTTAAAGCGGGCAATAAAAAAGCTGCTGGCAAAAGTCGCGTAAAAGCTGTTTTCTATCCTACTAATAAAAGTAAAAAATAATAAGTCGACTATTTTGAGTTCTTTAATCGCTACAGGTTTACACAAAAGTTATGGTAAACGAACCATACTTAAAGGTATTTCCCTAGAAATAAACAGTGCCGAAGTTGTCGGTTTACTTGGGCCTAATGGCGCGGGTAAGACTACGTGTTTTTATATGGTGGTAGGTTTAGTTGCAATCGATAAAGGTTCGGTTGTTATAAACAATACTGTCTATGATGCTAATAAAAATGATGCATCTGGTCAAAAACCAACAAAAGAAATCGTCGACTTAACTAAATTAACAATGCACCTTAGAGCGCGTCATGGTATTGGCTATCTAGCTCAAGAAGCCAGTATTTTTCGAAAACTATCAGTGGCAGATAATATATATTCTATTCTCGAAACCCGTGGTGACTTAAATAGAGTGCAACGCCGAGATAAGCTTGAAAGCCTACTCGAAGAATTCCAAATATGTCATATTCGCGATAGCCTTGGCATCAGTTTATCTGGCGGTGAACGCCGTCGTGTTGAAATAGCTAGAGCCTTAGCCACTGAGCCTGCCTTTATTTTATTAGACGAGCCTTTTGCTGGTGTTGATCCAGTCTCAGTGATTGAAATACAAAAAATTATTTCTCATCTTAAAAATAGAGGCATCGGAGTATTAATCACCGATCATAATGTCAGAGAAACCCTAGGAATTTGCGATCGCGCCTATGTACTTGGCAATGGTGAAATTATTGCAGATGGTAGTGCTGAGACAATATTAAATAATAAACAAGTACGTGAAATTTATTTGGGTGAAGATTTTAAACTATAAAAGTACCCTACTTTTTATAGGTTTATTAAACCCAACTCGCTTTAATTTAGATATAACTGTTGCCTGCGGCTACGCCAATTATTTTCAGTAGTATTCTGTTTCACCGATTTTTTTAAAAGTAAATAAATCTACTATCTCTTTGGTTCAAAAGAAATTTAAGTAAAAAAACTTCCTTCTAGTTATTATTCTAATATTTTCAACTTGAAACTACTACTGATCTAAATAGCTTATGAATATTTACAGTTATGCAATAACCGTACCATTAATCAATATAATCTAAAAATCTTTTTTTCACGTGCTAAACTTATCCTCATAACCATACTAAAATAAATTATAAAATCGGATTAATAGAACGATAAATGATGAAGCAGGGACTAAATATAAAGCTTGGGCAATCGTTGTCCATGACTCCCCAGTTGCAACAAGCGATTAAGCTTTTGCAATTATCATCGACTGAGTTAGAACAAGAAATCCAAGAAGTATTAGACTCTAATCCTTTACTCGAACGCAGCGAGGAATCTCAAATAGATTCAGAAGCGTCAGCTGAAACCAACACTGAAGTAAAAGCTGAGAAAGACCCCACTGAAAATAATACGGCTGAACCTGCAAACGAAACCATTCCTGAAGAAATGACTATCGATGCCGATTGGGATGAAATCTACGATCCTGAGTGGAAGACTTCAAAAAACAATGAATTATCGAATAATGCTTCTGATTTTATAGAAACAATGCATTCTGAAGAGCAAGGTTTGCATGAACATTTAATGTGGCAAGTCGATATGGCGAACTTGAGTTTTCAAGATAAGGAAATTGCCAAACTAATTATTGATTACTTAGACGATGATGGTTATTTGACCGAGTCGCTTGAAGATATCCATAAAACATTAGAAGATATTTTATTGATTGAGCTCGATGAAGTTGAGGCCATTTTAACTTACGTGCAACATTTATCTCCGATTGGTGTTGCTGCCAGAAATTTAGGAGAGTGTCTTTTATTACAATTAAAACAATCACATAGAGATCACCCTTTATATAAAAAGACAAACCGCCTATTAGATAAAAATCTGGACTTACTCGAAAAAAGGGATTATGTTGGAATCAAGCGTGCGTTAAGAGTCACGGATTCAGTCTTACAAGATCTAATAAAGTTAATCCGCACCTTGGAACCGAAACCAGGAAAACTCTTTAACCAATCGACCACTGATTACATTTCGCCAGATGTTTACGTTAAGAAAGTACACGGCAAATGGAAAGTTTCGCTAAACGCGAATACACAAACAGAACTAAGAGTGAACAGTCATTACGAAGATATGCTGAGTCCTACTAACCAACAAAATACCTTACCTAAAGATACTAGTAAGTATATTAAAGAGAACCTGCAACAGGCGCGTTGGTTTATTAATAGTTTAGAAAATAGAAACAGTACCATCCTCAATGTCGCTCATGCGATCATCGAAAATCAACTCCCTTTTTTACAGTATGGCGATGAAGCCATGAAGCCAATGGTGCTTAGCGACCTTGCTTCTCAATTAGGCGTGCATGAATCAACTGTATCTCGCGTAACCACCAAAAAATATATGCACACGCCTCGTGGTGTTTATGAATTCAAATACTTTTTCTCTAGCCATGTCAGTACTGATACGGGCGGAGAATGTTCGGCCACGGCCATTCGAGCTATGATCAAAAAATTAATCGCCAAAGAAGATCCAAAAAAACCTTTGAGCGACAACAAATTGACGAACTTGCTTAACGAGCAAGGAATCAATGTAGCGCGACGAACTGTCGCTAAATATCGTGAAGCACAAGCAATACCCTCTTCTCACGATCGAAAAGCTTACGCTTAACAGGAGATTGAATTAAGAGAGTTTAATTATTGTACAGCTTCACCGCGATCTTCCTGAAAGGGCTTTCAGGTTAAAGAATCGCATAACCAATGATAGGAGTGAATAATATGCAAATTGAAATTACTGGTCATCATGTAGAAGTTACCGACTTACTAGACAATTATATAAAAGATAAAGTAACCCGTCTTAAACGTCATTTTGATCATGTACTCAATATCCACATCATTCTTGAAGTTCAAAAGCATAATCATAAAGCGGAAGCTTCATTGAATGTCAGCGGAAATCACATCTTTGCAGAGTCAACAGGGCATGATATGTATGCTGCAATCGACTTCTTGGCAGATAAACTCGATCGCCAAATACTTAAACATAAAGAGAAAATACGAAGCCATCATCGCAACGAAGGCAATCATCGTAATATTAGTATTGATCAATACGCATAGCAGTTGATTAAAATTTAGCAAAATTAATACTAAATTGGGTACCTCTCTCTTATAATCAGTTTCTGGTTTGAGGTACCCTTATAAAGAATCTCTGAATCATCTAGGTTAATTAGAGCTTCCTTAAATGAATGATAAAAAGCATTTCCCTATACTTATTCCCGAGCGCGTCGAATTTCTTAAAAAAACTGAAAGTAAGAAATGTGTCTTTGACTCCTTAACTGCCCTGTTAGAAAAAAGCCAAAGAGAAGTATCTAAAAATGAAATTTTTGATGCTTTAATCGCCCGTGAAAAGTTAGGAGACACCTATATTGGAAATGGGATTGCAATTCCAAGGGCACATCTAGATATTACCCACCCTAGAGCCGCTTTATTAGTTTTAAAACAAGGAATAAATCTTAGTTCTGCTGATAAAAAAGCAATCCAAATTTTCTTAGGCATTTTAATCCCTAGTGACGATCATAATGGCTATTCATTACTGCTGTCTGAATTTAATAAAAAAATACTCTTGGAAGAAGATTTACAAAGTATAATAAAATCTGGCAATGCTGAGATGGTAGCGGAACATTTTGATAATTTACTTACCAATTCAATTAATTAAATTTTTCCATTTGAACCTCCTTAGCTTTTTTATACTGAATAATAATTACTTCTCAGGTAGCTTAAGATGCACTTAGTAATTGCAAGCGGAATGTCTGGTGCAGGAAAATCCCAAGCATTACATACACTTGAGGATCAAGGTTATTACTGTATTGATAACTTGCCACTCGAATTATTGGAAATGACTCTAGCTACTGAGAGAGTCTTAGAGCACAAGAAAATTGCAATAGGCATTGATGTTCGCAGTGGTAAAAAATATCTACAAGACCTTCCTGAAATTGTATCTAAACTTAAAGACCGTTTTAAGACAGATGTACTGTACCTGTATGCAGGTAAATCAGTCTTAATCAAACGTTATGATGAAACTCGTCGGAAACATCCACTTAGTACTGCGAATAAACCCTTAAGAGAAGCGATATTAGAAGAATATGATCTGATAGCACCTGTCCGCGAAATTGCTGATATTCAAATCGATACTAGTACTACAAGTATTTATGAACTAGCAAACACTATTATTGAACGTGTTTGCGGAGGTCAGAAAGAGTCACTCTCGTTGATGTTCCAGTCATTTGGCTTTAAACATGGAACCCCCAGAGATTCAGATTATCTGTTTGATGTTCGCTGTCTGCCAAACCCCTATTGGATTCCAGAATTGAGAAGCCACACAGGACTTGAACCAGAAGTTATCGATTGGCTCTCAAAGCAAGAAACTGTCATTAAAATGGAACATGATCTTAAAAAGTTTATCGGTGATTGGATACCACAAATAATAGATAGTCAGCGTGCTTATATTACTGTTTCTATTGGTTGCACAGGTGGGCATCATCGCTCAGTTTATCTAACCGAAGCTTTGGCGACTCATTTTAGAAAAATTTACAATGACTCAGTAATTATTAAGCATCGAGAGTTAGATTAAAAACACCCCCTACCTTTTATCAGTTTTTATACTGCTACGCCTTCCCTATCTGTTTATCTTTCAATGAAGGGTATTATATTTCCTTATTTAAGGACTTTGTTTGGCTAAGCGATGAAGTTAATTTCAATTAATACTGAAACTTACTGCATATCCAAATTAATCTGCTCAATAACCTTCAGAGGCTGAGCTGATTGAGTGATGGGTCTACCCACAACAATGTAGCTAACTCCCGCTATTTTTGCAGCTGACGGTGTCATTATACGATGTTGATCACCTTGCGCTGATCCTGTCGGGCGAATACCTGGAGTAACAAGTAAAAACTTTTTATCTAAATGGTGTTTTAACATTTCTGCTTCTTGTGCAGAACAAACGATTCCATCCAAGCCAGAAGATTGAGTGAGTTTTGCTAAATGTTTCACTTGGTTTTCAGGCGTTTCATGCACATTAGTTGAGTTTAGTTGTGCTTGATCCATTGAAGTCAAGACTGTTACCGCAATCAACTTAGCATCTGAGCTGCTATCTACAAGCGCCTGCTTAGCCGCTTGCATCATTTTATCACCACCGCTGGCATGAACATTCATCATCCAGACGCCTAGAGCAGCGGCACTTCTACAAGCCGATGCGACTGTATTTGGAATATCATGGAATTTAAGGTCTAAAAAAACGTCAAAGCCTGCATCAACCAACTTCTTTACAAAATCGGGGCCTGCTGCGACAAACAACTCAAAACCAACTTTCAATTTACAATCAGATGGTGATAATTTTTTTATAAAATCTAAGGCTAATTCTTTATTAGGAAAATCCAAAGCAATGATTAATTTACTCGACATATTTATTCTCAAAATGTTTAAAGTATTTAGAAAAATCGTTTGAAGGCATTATAAAGACACCTCCCTACTTTTACATGTTTTCAAACTACATTTAATTGATTATTTTAGATGAGTACGAATACTAGAATTAAGCCTGATCTACCGTATCCCAATGATTGCAAGCTGGGCAGCGCCATAGGTAGTCATGCATTTTATATCCACAATGTTCACAACGAAACGAAGGTACGCCTTGCAAATGATTCTCCAGAGATTTATGAATTTTCACTAAACCTACTCCTTGAGATGGCTCAACATAATTTTCAGACTCTGCCTTATCTTTAACATACCCAGATGCTTGGTATATCGATTTGATCGACAGCTTTTTCTTGCCCAAGACTTCATCGACAAGTTTATCGATTTCATGATCAGCTCCATATTTATCAGCTAACTGCAAAATAGCTTCAAAGACATTATTATCTTGTTGCTCTTGGTGCATCACTAATAACTTCTTTTGCAGATACTGAGTTTCACCTGCCTTCTTTGCTGACTCATCAATCTTATTAAACAACATACTCAGTAAACGACTATCTTGTTTTACTGCGCTTAAATAGTGACTTAAAGACTCTTTATATTGCTCTTGATGAAAAGCAATATCGCCTTGTAAACTCATTAATCGTGTTGACTCTTTATAGGATTTCTTGGCTTTTGTAATAAAGCCATCGACTTCATGCAAATTACCCTTTTGTAAAGATTCATCTGCAAGTTCACAATAATAATGAGTAATTAAACTATCTAGTTTGCTAGCATTCTCATTAACATCAGTTTTTTTCAGGCTTTTTTTAGAACAATGAGTTGCCTCAATAGCCTTTTGCCATTCTTGAGTTTGTTCATAAATGGTTCTTAATGATTCACAAATAGATGATTTTGAAATCCATTTACTATTACTATCGAGAAGCTCTTGAAAGACACTTTCAGCACGATCTAACATACCTGCAGCAAAGAAGTCTTGCCCCAAAGCAAACATCGCTCTCTGTTTTTGTTTAGCACTGAGGTTAGAACGTGCGATTACATTTTGGTGTACACGAAGAGCTCGATCAACTTCACCGCGATCACGGAATGTATTACCTAAAAGATGGAAAGTTTCAGCGGTGTATTCATCGATATCAGGATAATTGAGGAATACCTCCAAAGCTTTGTCAGGTTCTTCGCTTAAAAGGTAATTGACGCCTTTAACAAAGTTGTCGGAGAGTTGACCTTTTTTTTTTGAGAATTTTTAAGCTTTCTGCTTGCTGCTCGCCATCCTGAATAGAAAGCAAACGGCAATAACAAGAATAGAATTTCAACCATTAGAATAAAGCCTTAGCTTATTGAGCTAAAAAAACTACAGAATATGGAATATCAGTTATAAAGAAAAAGAAAGAAACAATTATTCTTGAATTGGATAAGCATCTTTATTTTGATTTACGCGCTCACGCATTTCCTTACCTGGTTTGAAATGAGGCACATGCTTAGGCGATAATTGAACTTGCTCACCTGTTTTAGGATTACGCCCTTTTCTAGCTGTACGGTGATGTAAGGAAAAACTTCCAAAGCCTCTAATTTCAATTCTTTCGCCACTAGTTAATGTATCACTAACTTGGTCGAGCAAAATCTTCACAGACAGTTCAATGTCTTTACTACTTAAATGGCTTTGTTTTCTTGAAAGAATGTTAATTATTTCTGACTTGGTCATTAATGCTCTCCTCGCACTATTTTACTATTTTAATCTGTCAGTCTTAATGCTACATGATTAAAAATATTATACTCGTAACTTCCTAATAAATAATAGTATACATATTGAATTAAGCAACTGAAATCACATAAAAAAAGCCGATTAATTAATTAATCGGCTTTTTTGTAAATGACAATAGTCAAAATTTAGCTATTTACGTAAATAGCTACCTTTATAATTGTTATTACTTATCTAACTGTTCTTTGAAGATATCACCCAATGTACCGGTTGTTGCTGAAGCTGAACTGTACTCTTTCATTACTTCTGCTTCTTCGGCAAAGTCTTTCGCTTTAATAGACAGATTAACTGCACGAGTCTTACGATCTACACCCATGAATTTGGCTTCAACTGCATCACCAACACTCATTACTGTAGATGCATCTTCGATACGATCACGTGATATTTCAGAAGCACGTAGTATGCCTTCAATCTTATCACCTAAATCGATCTTAACCATCTTCGCCGTTACTTCAATAACAGTACCTTTAACGATACTGCCCTTCTCATTAGCTGCCACGAATAACGAGAATGGATCTTGATCCATCTGTTTAACACCTAGAGAGATACGTTCGCGTTCAGGATCGATTGCAAGAATAGTCGCTTCAACTTCATCGCCTTTCTTATAGTCACGAACTGCCTCTTCACCTGGAATATCCCAAGAAATATCAGATAAGTGAACCAAACCGTCAATGCCGCCTTCAAGGCCTATAAAGATACCGAAGTCAGTGATTGACTTGATAACGCCTTTAACTTTCTCGCCTTTAGTTGCTGTTTTCGCAAAATCATCCCAAGGGTTTGATTTACACTGCTTCATACCTAAAGAAATACGACGACGGTCAGCATCAATCTCAAGAATCATAACTTCAACTTCTTGACCTAATGTAACTACTTTAGCTGGGTTAACGTTCTTATTAGTCCAATCCATTTCAGACACGTGAACAAGTCCTTCAACGCCATCTTCGATTTCAACGAAACAACCATAGTCAGTAAGATTACTAACTTTACCTGGTAATACTGTATTAACAGGATAACGTTTAACAAGATCTTGCCATGGATCATCACCCATTTGCTTAAGACCCAATGATACGCGACTCTTTTCTTTATCAAACTTAAGAACAAGAACATCAATTTCTGTACCGATTTCAAGTACTTCTGAAGGATGCTTAACACGCTTCCAAGCCATATCAGTGATATGTAGTAAGCCGTCGATGCCACCCAAGTCGATGAATGCGCCGTAATCAGTAAGGTTTTTAACCACACCTTTAATTTGCTTGCCTTCTTCGATGCTTTCAAGAAGTGCTTCACGCTCAACACTGTACTCGTCTTCAACTACTGCACGACGAGATACAACAACGTTGTTGCGTTTCTGGTCTAGCTTGATTAGTTTGAATTCAAGTTCTTTACCTTCAAGGTAAGCTGTATCACGTACTGGACGTACATCAACTAGTGAACCAGGAAGGAAGGCACGAATATCGCCAAGCTCAACGGTGAAACCACCCTTAACTTTGCCTGTGATGATGCCTGTAATAATTTCGTCATTCTTAAGTGCTTCATCAAGAATTTCCCAAGCGCGTAAACGACGGGCCTTCTCACGTGATAACTTAGTCTCACCAAAGCCATCTTCAACACTTTCTAGTGCAACTTCAACAATATCGCCAACTTTAGCAATTAACTCGCCTGCTTCGTTTTTGAATTCAATGGCTGCAATAACGCCTTCTGACTTAAGGCCAGCACTGACGGTTACAAAATCTGGGGTTACATCGACGATTGTCGCACTGATCAATGAACCTGGGTTCATTTCAATATACGTTAGACTTTCTTCAAATAAGTCCGCGAAACTTTCACTCATGGTATTAAAACCTATAAAATTACGATAGCAAACCCATGCTAAACGGTTAAATTAAATCTTAGTTATGATTTTATAATCAACAAAATACACACTTATTCTAATTAAGGTGATTTCTATACAAGCTAACTAAGATGTTCATTAAATGATGACTTTTAAAGACATGATGAAACTAAAATATGTCGGGCTTTTAAAAACTATCATTTGTTAAAAATTGGATTGAAAGGTTAAACAGAGATTTCAGAGTGAATTTCCATGCCAAATTAAGTAGCTTTTGGAAGACCTCTTTTTACAGCAAAAATAACCTCATTTACAACCTCATCAATACTCAATTTACCGGTATCAATGATGAGTGCATCTGCTGCTGGAATCAGTGGCGCGTCTTTACGATTGGTATCGCGAGCGTCACGTTTTTCTATATCACAAATCAAGTCGCGCAGGGTAGCACTAATACCTTGTTGTTTCAACTGATTCAGGCGTCGTTCTGCTCGAATTTCTGCACTTGCTGTAAGGAATATTTTAACGGGCGCTTGAGGAAAAACAATCGTTCCCATATCTCGTCCATCAGCGACTAGACCTGGCAAAGTTTGAAAGCGTCGTTGACGTTCTAGCAATGCTGCTCTAACTGAAGGTTTTGTAGCAACTTGGGAAGCAGCAGATCCAACTTCTTCTGTGCGAATGTCTAATGATACATCGTCACCTTCGAGAAGAATCTCTATAGATCCCTGTTGATTAGTTTTAAACACAACATCCAGTTCCTGCGCGACGAAAGCAAGTGAAGCCTCATCATCAAGAGCAATCTGCTTTCGTTGTGCTGCAAGACCTACTAAACGATATAGAGCACCACTATCAAGAATAGACCAGCCAAGTTGATCTGCAACTCGCTGAGAAATCGTACCCTTACCAGAACCTGCAGGCCCATCTATGGTGATCACAGGAATATGTTGAGACTGTTGATTCATTTCAATACCCTAAATTGGCTTGAAAGAATGCTTTAAAAGACACCCCCCCACTTATTGCCTGTTTTCTTTTTTACTAGTCGCTATTCGTTAATCTAAGCCTACTGATAACGCTGTTGTAAATATTCAAATACCGCCAACAATCCCATTGCTTCACCACCTTTTGGGCGGCCCGGACGGTTACGTGTATTCCATGCGTTCACATCGAAATGCGCCCATTCAATTTTTTCGTCAACAAAGTCGTTTAAATATAGAGCTGCAGTAATTGCACCACCGTAACCTTCAGATGAACTATTCACGATATCAGCCACATCACTATTCATTTGATAACGATAATCATGATGTAAAGGTAAAGGCCAAATCAATTCACCGGAAGTTTTCGATGCACTTTGTAAGCCAGCGATTAATTCATCCGAATTACTAAATAGAGCAGGAATTTCAGTACCTACAGCAACTCGAGCTGCACCGGTAAGCGTGGCAAAATCAATGATTAAATCTGGCTCAGATTCGCACGCTAAGGTTAATGCGTCACATAACACGACGCGACCTTCCGCATCGGTATTATCAATCTCAACCGTTTTATGCGCACGCGTTTCGATGATATCGCCAGGTCGATAAGCATCACCTGAAATCGCATTATCAACCGATGGAATTAATACCTGTAAGCTCACTGGTAAATCTAGACTCATGATCAAATGAGCCAATCCCAGTACATGCGCGGCGCCACCCATATCCTTCTTCATATAGCGCATAGACTTAGATGGCTTTAAATCCAACCCGCCTGTATCAAAACATACGCCTTTGCCTACCAGACTTAGTAATGGATTTTTTTCATCACCCCAAGTCAATTTTAACAAACGTGGTTCATGCTCACTGGCTCTACCTACTGCATGAATAGCAGGGAAATTTTGTTCTATTAAGTCATCTCCAACAATCTCTGAAAAATCCGCACCATGTTGTAGTGCTAATTCACTTGCAAGATCAGACATGTCTTCAGGCATCATGTGATTAGCAGGCGTATTAACCATGTCACGCACTAAGGTAAATGCATCAACAAAAGCATTGATATCATCTAACTGATTTTCATCAACGGTTAAAACAGCTTGTGGCTTTTGATCCATAAAGTTTTGTTTAAAAAAATCAAAACTATAATCACCTAAACCCCATCCAATCGCAGCACTTAATTTATGCTCCTGCGACCAATCGCTTTGCAAGTGATATTGTCCAACAGGTAAATTTTTAGCCAATGCAGACAATGACCATAAGGTCTGTCCTGCTTGATTTTCGATATTATCTTGAACTCCTACCAATACCATCGACAACGAACCATCTACACCAGGAATCATGCATGATTGATTTACGTCCGCGTTAAATTCGATGGTTTTCACCCAATTAACAACTGAGACTTCCTGTGTTTGGAGCAGCTCTTCTAGTCCACTTTTGGTGACTGGAATTAAAGGAATGCTTTTAGTGGTTTCAGTGGTGTAGGTCATATTTTTCTCATGTTGATATAATTATTGTTACTTTCTTGGTTCGTGGCTTACAATTTTCATTGCAAGCCTATCTCAACTTCGCAGGAGCATAAAGTTGTTGTTTAATGTCATTATAATCGGGATGGCTTCTTTTAATCATACCTAGTCTTAACAACAGATCGATATTAACTAAATTACAGTTGTTCTTAAACTCATCAGTGGTATCGGTCAGTTTTGCCATTTGCTCCAGCGACATAAGCATAAACTCATCAACCTCGCCGTCAGTGTTTTCGGGTACAAAACCTTCAGGTAACCATAAATCATAATTGAACAAGGTATCGCTATTCATTCCCAGTCTGTTATTTACTGAGTCTTTGGGGCTTTTTTTAAGCGTAGTCTTACCTAGATAATGTATTTCACTGACTAATTCAGCTTGAGCAGCTAAATTTTCAGGAATATTTGCTTCTTCAGCTGATTCTTTGATTACATTATCCATCAAACTGATTCCTGCGGACTGTCCTCCTGCAACTATTTGATCGAGCTTACCTGGCCAAAAAGGCTTATCTTTAGTCCGCCGTGCAACCCAAATATAAATACCATCAGATTTCTTCACCAAACCATTGACGTGAACGCCATATGCTCTGACGCCAAAATAAGCTACTGCAGCTCGTTCCATATGGAAAAATGGCTCTTCACCAAAGGTATTTGTAATGGCGTAGGTTTCGCCCACCCAAGATTCAATGATGCCTTGTTGATGTAAAGTATCAATAACTGGAGTTATTGCTTGAGTGCGAAGTTCTTTAGTTGTTAAGCTCGAAACAAACGTTAACTGCTCCGAGCAAATAGTAAATACAGAAGTAAATTCCTGTAATTCGTCTATAAAACTGTCTTTAACCCATCCAATTAATTCATCTTCAACCATAAAGGGAAGAAAGCCCTCTGTCGAAAAGTTATTACAGCTTTTTATACGGTCGAGATAACTCATATGAAATGTGACTCTTGAAGATTAGATCGTATTATTGGTATTCGTTTGTTTAAGATATTTAATAGATACTTTAATAATCACTTAAAAGCATAAGATAATAGAGTTTTGACAAAATAGATGCAATGAATTCAATGTGGGAGTAGCTAGTATATCCTTTGGTTTTTGAGCATTTCCATGATCTACTAAAGATATGTCACTTATCTATCAAAATGAACACATTAGAATCGAAATCGAAGATTCAGAAATCCCTTGGTTAAAAATATTCTCTAAAGGCGAATGCAAAGAAATGAGTGATTGTGA
>JBALXO010000018.1:41954-45994 GCA_036960615.1 Cocleimonas sp.
TTGTCAGCACACAATAATGTGGGCAATAAGTCTTCATTCTCAATCGGTGAGTTTGGATCTAAAATATCCGCAACTAATTTAGATTCTAGAAAAGCATAATTTGCTTCTCGAGCCGAATCTTCTTGCGCCAATTCCTGTAAAGCTTTTGGGTCTTGAGCTGCACCTTTTCGTACAGATTGCATCACAACATGGGTGAGTTTTTTAATTGACTCCTGAACTCTACTTTGATCATCAGCCACACTAACAGAAGTTGCATAGAGTTTATCAAGTTGATCTTTAACCGCTAAAATGACTTCGCTATCTTCATTGGGTTTCAATGCAACTGCTTTATTAACCGCTGCTCGAAAATCGAGCATAAATTGCTGCAAAATATCATGATCAATCTTTTGATTCTGCTGAAGGGAATTACTGGTAACCTCTGTAAGCCGATCATTAAATAATATATTTTCATGACGTCTAATTAAATGGCGCTCATACGCTCCAGGGTTTTCGCTAGGATAAAATGTAGCGTCAATGAGTGTTTCTAAGTCTGTCATTTTTTAATGTTTTAAGAATTTCTAAGACCTATATCCTAGCACGTCAAATAGAATGAATATCTATCACTAAAAGACAATTTACCTAAAATATTTTATTTACTCGCGCCTAATATAAATAAAAGACACCCCCTACTTTTTACTGGTTTTTAAAACCTCACTCATAGTTAGCACTTGCTAAATCACTCCATTGTCTTTGTTTTTCTTCTGCTAGAGGTTTTTAGTAAATCTATAAAAGGCTTAATTATCTTTATAGATATTAATGGGAAAAAATTCAGTAACGATTATAGCAGGATGGCTATTGACTCGAATACGATAACTGCGTGATAACAACTCTGCTTGCAGTGATGATATTAAGGTGTCATTTTTTGGTAGATCTATCAAATAATTTATATTGAAAATATCTCGATAGGTTTCTACACCTTTTTCACGCAATAATTCTCCTATGCCTATCTCTCCTTTTTCTAAAGCCAGACCAATCTCCTGCGGTAAATGTTTGAGCGATACGGTTGAACGTGCACAGGCATAGACTGTGTCAGATTCAACGCCCTTTAGCATCACTTCACGTTGCAAAACTTTGTCTCCAATTTCAACTTCTAAACCTGAGACTTCTTTCTCTATGATTTCTAAATGGTTACTCACCGTTTTAATTTTAACATTTTCCCAAAACCATGCTTCTAATGACTTCGTGACAGTTCCATCAGTTACAAGCAGTGTTCTTAAGAAAGATGGAAGCTTCGTTAAATCTAAAGATTCACCAGATTCAGTATTGATAACCTCTTCTTGCAAAAAGCCAGAACTACGAAAGTAAGACTGCTGTTTCATTGTTGATTCCATAAGCCAGAAAGTCGCATTAGTCTTTTGCCTGACTTTTTAAAACTACCAACATCTTTGCTACTTGGCCATGAATCATAATTATCGTTACTATTATCTTTTAATACTTTTTGGATAGGAGTATAAACTTGATCGTTTTTCATCCATTTCAATGCGAGTTTTATACCTTCTTCGAATAATTGGCAATTATTAAATAAAAGCGATTTTGTTTCATCCATCTTAATTTTTGTTTGTAATAAAACTTCTCCAGAATCAAAACTTTCGTCCATATTATGTAAGCTTACACCAAGGTCTTTTACGTTGTCTCGCATGGCAAAGAATACAGGGTCTACACCTTTATAATTTGGCAATAATGAAGGATGAATATTTATGAACTGCATGTCTTCAATAGATAAAACAGGTTCTTTAAGCAATTGATTGAAATGTGCACACAGCAAGAAATCAGGTTTTTTATTTTTAATTAGATTAGTTATTTGAATCGAATTAATGTCTCGTGTATCAAAAATTGGAATATTATTAGACTTAGCCAACGCATGTACATTTTTTAAAGGCCACTTTCGTAATTTTAATAAAGGTTGCATCCACTTAAAAACGTCAGTGATTAAAAACAGATAAGTAGAATAACGCAAACCAGAAGTTTTAAGCTGAATTATAGCCCCTTGCAGTGGGTTTAAAGATGGGCGGAATACGCGCGTAGAATTAACAATAGCAACTAACTCAATATCAGTATCTACAACTAGTTGCTCTAAAACCTTAGAAGAATAAATACTGGAGTAGGTGCAAAAAATGACCTTCTTTTTAGCACTCATATTGAAGACCTTATTTAAGCTTACTCATTTCTTCAACTAAAACATTGATTGTAGTTTCAATCTGCTCTTCCGTATGCGATGAACAAATAAAGAAACGCAATCGAGCCATGCCCTCTTGTACCGCGGGATAGAAAATAGGCTGCACATTGATACCGCGCTCAAAACAAGCATTGGCTAATCTTCCTGCTGTTGCAGAACTACCCGTTATAATAGGAATGACAGATAATCCTGCACTTGAACCTACATTGAGACCTTTTTCTTTAGCCAGTTCTAAAAACTGGCTACCTCGAGCTTTTAAACTTGCTACACGTTCTGGTTCTTTGTCTAGTAATTTCAATGCTGCAATCGAGGCAGCAGCAAGAGGAGGAGAAATCCCAACACTATATAAAAATCCAGGAGCCGAATACTTCAAGTGATCGATTAATGCTGTTTCGCCAGCAATATATCCACCACAACCAGCCAAAGTTTTGCTTAATGTCCCCATCCATAAATCAACTTCATGTCCATCAACACCTGCATGCTCTTTTAACCCATGCCCTCGTTCACCTAGCACTCCTAAGGAATGAGCTTCATCTACCATAAGAAAGGTTTTATGACGCTGTTTGATTTCGATAAAACGTTTTAAGTCTGGATAGTCACCATCCATGCTGTATATGCCTTCGACACATATCAAAACGCGTTCATAATTTTTACGTTGCTGAAATAAAATTTCATCCAATGCTTGCCAATCGTTATGAGGAAAAGTCAGTCGAGTTGCTCCTGACAGTTGCACTCCTTGAACCACACTATTATGAATTAAAGAATCATGTAAGATGAGATCTTTAGGTCCAAACAAATAACCAATGGTGGTCACATTGGTGGCATGACCACTTACAAATACTATAGCATCGTCAACATCATAGACCTTTGCTAACTCTATCTCTAACTCACGCTGGATAGGCCTCTCACCTGCCACAGGGCGGCTAGCAGAAGCTGATGTCCCATATTTTTTTATAGCATCTTCAGCTGCTTGAGAAACCTCAGGATGACCACATAAATCTAGGTAGTTATAACTAGCAAAATTTATATATTCTTGACCAGCAATCATGGTGGTATCGTTGGCAATACCTTCGTGCGATTTAAAGAACGGACTGGGTACACCGAGTTGCTCACCACCTGCTTCTAAAATTCGGATTTGTTGATAGCCAGGAAACATATCGAAACGACAAAACTCGTCAGGAATTTTAGAGTTAGATTGTAAAGATTTACGCGTTCTTAACACGTCACCTGTTTGCATTTTGGTTTCTGTTACTTTCTTAAGGCGCTTTTCTAGCATTTTTTGTGCAAGTTGATCTTTTAAAGAACCACTTAGGCCAAATAAATTGTTTTTAACTGGTTTTGTCATAGTCTAAGATTACCACACGTTAACATCATTTATATTCCACAAAATTACTATAAATTCATTACAGAATTTATTAATGCTTCATTGCATCTTCGATAAGTTTCTTCGATAGTGCTTCGGCTTCAGCTTCTGTCATATTCGCTGAATGTCCATGACGCGATGCAGCGACAGAAATACTTTCTTCGTGCTTTTCTTTAGCTTTATCGCTTTCTGATGAATCATTACTGTCAGTTTCTTCATCAGAAAGTTGCTCAGTAATACGTTCAGCAATACGAATAATATTAGCACCTTCTGTTAAAGCCATAACTGGAAGCTTTACTCCAAAGCGTTCTTCGATAGCGAGCACTAACTCCATACCCATCAAGGAATCCATACCTAAATCAAAGATAGAGCGCTCTACATCTAGTTTTTCACGAGGTAAACGCAAGATTTGTTCAATTTCATCAAGCAATAAATCAACAACTAGATCTTGAATTTCTTCAG
>JBALXO010000019.1:0-27093 GCA_036960615.1 Cocleimonas sp.
GGTTTATCTGCAGCATTAGTAACTACCATTGCGATCGGTGATTTAGGTGTTATTGCTTTATTTGGTAGCCCTGAAACTGCGACTTTACCTCTGTTGCTTTATCAACGCTTCTCTGCATACCAGATACCTCAGGCTGCTGTGACAGCGGCGTTTTTATTAGCCTTGAGTCTATTTGTATTTTGGTTACTTGAAAGAATTATTGGTGGTAAACATGCTACAGATTGATAAATTGAGCTTTAGCTTTGATACGGCTAAAAAAGACAAAAAACATTCTGACTTGAAGATGGAATTTACCCTTGAGGTAAGTATGGGTGAAATACTCAGTGTTATCGGTCCTAGTGGTTCAGGCAAGACGACTTTGCTTAATTTAGTGGCTGGTTTCATCAAACCGACTTCGGGCAAAGTGTTAGTCCATGACTCTGACATTAGCCAATTGGAAATTTCTCAACGACCTGTGACAACGGTATTTCAGGAAAACAATCTATTCCCACATCTAGATGTTTTCACTAATGTCGCTTTAGGCATTCAGCCATCTCTAAAACTCAACGAAAGCGAGAAGCAACAAATACATCAGTCGCTAGAAAATGTTGGCTTAGCAAATCTGACTAAACGTCTACCCAATGAATTATCAGGTGGCCAACGCCAACGTGTTGCACTTGCCAGAGCATTAGTAAGAAAACATTCAATTCTATTATTAGATGAACCCTTAGCAGCATTAGGGCCAGCGATGCGCGAAGAAATTATCGATTTACTCAAAGAATTAGTTGAGGCTGAAAAAATGTGTGCCT
The DNA here is from genome assembly GCA_036960615.1 of Cocleimonas sp. Lineage (GTDB taxonomy): Bacteria > Pseudomonadota > Gammaproteobacteria > Thiotrichales > Thiotrichaceae > Cocleimonas. The sequence continues at coordinate 789 of JBALXO010000019.1, forward strand.
TATTAATCAGTCATCAACCTGAGGATGCTCTAAAAGCCTCTACTCGCACTGCGTTTATTAACGAAGGCAAAGTGTTAGTGATTGATGAATCTGATAAATTATTACGCCACTCAGATATTCCAGAGATAAGACGTTATCTTGGTGAAAGCTGAAGAAAGGTCTAAGAAAATCAAAGAATAGAATATTTAACCCTAATCAAAATATAACAGGAGTCCCCATGAAAATTTCAGTTGATATCAGTTTGTACCCACTTCAGGAAGATTATGAAGCACCAATTTTTTCGTTCATTAAAGGATTAGAAAAAAATCCTGAGATTACCGTAATGAAAAACCAATTAAGTACTCAGATTTACGGTGATTACCACGCGATCATGTCATTACTTCAAGATGAGATGTATGAAGTTTTTAAAGAAATACCAAAATCAGCGATGGTATTAAAATTTGTTGGCAATGATCGCTCTGATATAAAAGTAGACTGGTAATAGAATAAAAAATATGACAACTAACGCTGTTATTGAAGCCTTTTTAGCGCTATCACCTTGGGAGGTATTCGCCACCATTCTTGGCATTATCTATGTCATTTTAGCGGCTAAAGAGTCCTTCTGGTGTTGGCCTGCTGCATTTGTTAGCACTTTAATTTACACCGCTTTATTTTGGGAAGGACAACTTCCCATGCAAGCTATTCTGAATTTCTACTATATGGCAATGGCTATCTACGGTTATCAATTATGGCGTAAAAAATCGGCTGAGGTAGATGATTTTGTAGTCACCACTTTATCCTTACCAAAACATCTAATATATATCATTGGCGCTACTGCTCTTAGTATTGCAATTGGTTATTTAACAGCCACTACAAACAGTAAACTGCCTTTTTTAGATTCAGCTGTGATGGTGTTCTCTGTGATAAACACCTATCTTATGGCGCAGAAAATTTTAGAAAACTGGATTTATTGGTTGGTAATAGATGCTGCCGCTATCTACCTTTATTGGCAAACAGGTTTTTACGTAACCATCATCATGTTCGGTTTATATTTAGTGCTCGCGGTTTATGGTTACCTTGAATGGAGTAAAAGCCTCAAAGAACAATCTTTAAAGGAAATCCCGATAGAGGATGAAAACCCTTATAAATAGAGTTAAAAAGACACTCCCCACCTTTTTGGCACTTTCTAAACTATGAAAGCTCAATTAACAAAACTCGACCTTATGAGTTTCATAGGCTATATATAACGCATGTTAAAAGCACTCCCCTACAAAACTAAAATTGCGTTACTGACGCTGATACCTTTGATTATCGCAATTGTTGTCATTGCAATCAGTACCGTTAAACAAACCAATGAACTTGCTAAGATTCAAGCGGAGAGTTTTGAACAAGAACTCATTACTCTAAAAGAAAAGGAACTTAAAAATTATCTTGAGTTAGCCCACACTGCCATCATCAATATCTATGAAAACCCAAACCTCGAAAAGACTTATGCGCAAAAAGAAGCTTATTACACCTTAAAAAAAATGGAATTTGGCCAGGACGGTTACTTCTTTGTTTATGATTACGATGGCATCAATATTGCTCATCCACGTAAACCTGAGTTAGAAGGCAAAAACCTATTTGAGCTTAAAGATGAAAATGGCAACTTGATGATTCAAGATCTAATCACCCAAGCCAAAGCTGGCGGAGGCTATACCCGTTATTTGTGGGATAAACCTTCTGGTGGTAAATCAATCGAAAAGCTCGGTTATTCAATTGGTTTAGATCGTTGGAAATGGATGATTGGTACAGGCATTTACATTGATGACATTGAAAAGGGGGTTGCAGCGATTAAAGCTAAAGCAGAAAAAACCACTCGCAATACTTTATTACTTACCTCTTTAATTGCTATTACGGCGACTTTGATTACGGCTTTGGTTGGTTTTTTAATCAACCTTTCTGAAAGTAAATTAGCATCTCACAAAATGCGTGAACTAACGCACAAAACGATTAACTTTCAAGAAGATGAACGCAAAAGAGTATCGCGTGAATTACACGATGGTATTAATCAATTATTGGTTTCGGTAAGGTATAAGCTAGACAATGCGAAGAACCAACTCAGTAAGTCACAACAAGCTAAAGATCCCGAGATAAATAACGCAGAAAATATTATTAGTGAAGCAGATGAAATTTTAAGTTCGGGTATACAAGAGGTACGACGTATTTCACGTGACCTTCGACCCACTGTATTAGATGACTTGGGTCTATCATCTGCCTTAAGTAGTTTATTGAATGATTTCAGTGAACGCACTAATATCGCTGTTGAATATAATAATGACACTCGAGGAAAAAGTTTTTCATACGAAATAGAAACTGCTTTCTATCGAATCGTACAAGAAGCCTTAACCAATATTGAGAAACATGCAAAATCAGCTAAAAATGTAGCCTTAAACATCACCCAAAAAAGACATTTTGTTAGTCTCAGTATTAGCAACGACGGTATCGGTTTCGATAAACAAACCTTGGATAAGACCAATCCAGAACGCGGATTAGGTTTACGTAATATGGTAGATCGTACTGAGCTATTAGAAGGTCATTTGACCGTAAATTCTTCATTGAAAAAAGGCACGATGGTTATTGTTAATATTCCTGTTTGATATTTTTGTGGTAACCTAAAAATAATTATTTGAGCAAAAACATGAATGCTACTTTAGAACAAAAAAGAACAGACTCAGCAACCATCAATATTTTACTCGCGGATGATCATCCCTTAGTTCAAGATGGTTTACGCACGCGCTTTAATGAGATAGAAGACATTAACGTGATTGGTGTTGCAAGTGATGGTGAAGAATTATTAGAAAAAGCCAGATTACTCAAACCTGATTTGGTGATTACTGATATCAGTATGCCAAAAATCAATGGCCTGAAAGCAACGCATTTGTTATCTCAAGAACTGCCTGAAATAAAAGTGCTAGTTTTGACCATGCATGACAATAAAGAATATATACAAAACGCCATCGACTCAGGTGCTAAAGGTTATATTTTAAAAGACAAACCGGCTGTGGAAATGATTGAAGCTGTGCGCACTATTTATCGTGGCGATACACACTTTTGTTCAACTTCGGTTAAAACATTAAAACCTACAAAAAATAACAACGATCCAGACAAACTCACTACTCGTGAACAGGCGATTTTGATGGAGCTACTTAACGGTTTAAAAAATAAACATATTTCAGAAAAACTCAATATCAGTGTTCGAACTGTTGAGTGTCATCGCGGTAATATTTATCGTAAATTAGACACACATTCTATGACTGGCTTGATTCGTTATGCTAAAAAAATCGGATTTATTTAAAATTAAACTGTTTTAAATGTACTTAAGAATAATCCTTTATTTCAAGCTTATGGTACTGACATCTCCTTACAGAAATTCCTGCATAATTTTTGGCTCTTTGTGAGCTTAAAAAAGCCACAACCTCTATTTTTCAGCTATTTCTTGCTGGTTATAACTATTATACAAGTCTCATTAAAATTCGTGGATTACTAGTTAACAAACAATATAATAACTACGTAATAAGCCAGTTACAATCTACGTATTTTTACGGATGCTCCAACCTTTCCCTTAAGCTACTATACTTTGGTGTGTGAAATCACACTGCATACGCTTGAGCTTTTTGATTACACTAAAAAGCCCTATGAATTGCAGGATTATTTAACCAAAATTAAAAGTAACCTATCAAAAGAGGATGAGAAATGGATAGACGTAAACTACTAAAAGGAGCCGTTGCTGGCGCCGCTGCAGCTGCTGCTGCAACTACAACAGTCCCTGCTTTCGCTGAAAAGCATGCAAAGAAAATGAAAATCAATATGGTTTCTACATGGCCACGTGACTTTCCTGGTTTAGGTACTGGCGCGCAACGTTTTGCTAAGCGCGTTGGTGAAATCAGTGGCGGTCGTATGGATATTAAATACTACGCATCTGGCGAGCGTGTAAAAGCCTTTGACTCGTTTGACGAAGTGGCTTCTGGCAACTCACAAATTTATCACGGTGCTGAGTATTACTGGAAAGGTAAACACCCAGGTTATGCATATTTCACTTCAGTACCATTCGGCTTAACTGTTACTGAAATGAACGCTTGGATTCGTTTTGGTGGCGGACAAGAGTTATGGGACAAGTTAGCAGGTAACTACGGTCTTAAGGCGCTAATGTGTGGTAACACTGGCGTTCAAATGGGCGGTTGGTTCCGTAAAGAAATGAATTCTGCGGATGACTTTAAGGGCCTTAAAATGCGTATGCCAGGTTTAGGCGGAGACGTACTTTCTAAAATGGGAGCATCTCCTGTTTCACTTCCTGGTGGACAGATCTATGAGAACTTAACTTCTGGTTCAATTGATGCAACTGAGTGGGTTGGTCCTTGGAATGACAAGATCATGAAGTTCTACGAAGCGGCTAAATACTACTACTACCCTGGCATGCACGAGCCGGGCGCCATGCTTGCAATCGGCATGAATAAGAAGTGGTGGGATGGTCTTGGACCTGCAGACCAGGCTGTTATCGAAGCTGCTGCCTCAGAAGAAAATGACGTTATGATGTCTGAGTACAACGCTAAAAACGGTGAAGCACTTGCATCACTTATTAAAGAGCACGGCGTTAAACTTCGCGCATTCAGTGATGACATCTATGACAGTTTTGGTGAAGCTGCTGATAAAGTCTACGAAGACGTTAAGAAACATAGTCCATTAGCTAAAGAAATTCACGAGAGTTTCGAAGCCGCTAGAGCAAATACAGGTGCTTGGGCTAAGATCTCTGATCAGGCTTACGTTGCACAACGTAACCGTGTATTGGATCTATAAATCTAACAGTTAATTAATACCCATTAGATTTAACTTGCCAACGGAACAGTTTCGTTTCGTTGGCATTTTTGTTATTCCCCATTCTATAATTAAGAAACATTTAAGAACTTTTGATTAATTCTCTACATATCCCTATTTTGTATGCTGAAAATTAGTGAGTTAATCTAAATTTCTTAATGAACGTAAACTAAAAGTAACCACATATATGATATCGCAAAGCTCTACGCGTATTTTCGCTCGTGCCTTAGTGGGTATAGTCCTACTCTATCTAATAAGTCGATTTTTCATTTTTTGGCATGGTTGGCCCGATTTCAGTGAGACTTTTCAGGCTTTATTTTCATCTAATTCAGAGAATTCTTTAGAAGGTAATCAGCTCTATCAAGGTCTTGCCTTAATTATGCTTTATATTGCCACTTTCGTATTGATATTCCTTTCAGTTAAACGTAATCCAAACGTCTCTTTAACGGAAGATGCTGACAAGTATAAAAAAATCTCTTATTTCATCATTCGTGCCGCTTTTTGGGCTACATTCTTAGTCGGGCTGGCAGATGCCATTGTCTCTTTAATGCGTGTAGAAGAAGTCTTAGTGCAGGTTGTGGGTGCAGAGACAGCACAAATACTTGATCAAGCAACGCAACGTGGTTTATATCTGCATTATCCCCTGATGGTTTTGGGTATTGTCATTGCTGCCTTTACTCGTTCACTAGGGTTTATCTGGTTGGCTTTTTTGATTGTTTTAGCAGAATTTACCATCGTAATTACCCGTTTCATTTTCTCTTATGAACAAGCTTGGATGGGTGATTTAGTGCGTTTCTGGTACGCTGCATTCTTCCTTTTTGCTAGTGCTTTCACCTTAGTTGAAAACGGTCATGTACGCGTCGACGTGCTTTATTCTCAAATTACCAATAAAAAGAAAGCAATCGTTAATGCATTTGGCTCACTATTTCTTGGTTTACCTGTATGTTGGACGATTCTGTATTATGGCATGGCCACCAGACAAAGTAGCTTGGCTGCACCTATTCTTAGTTTCGAAACCTCTGCGAGTGGTTATGGCATGTATGTGAAGTATTTAATGGCAGCATTTTTAATTGTGTTTGCCGTGTCGATGGCGATTATTTTTATCAGTTATTTCCTTAAAAGTTGTGCTTTCTTGTTTGATGAAAAAGATGCGGAGTTACCAATGGGGGGAGAACACTAATGGAACTCTTTTTCCTAGCGCTACTTTTCATCACAATGATTTTGATGCTTACTTCAGGCTTTCCAGTAGCATTCGCCCTGCCAGGTTCTGCCATTATTACTATTGGTCTTGCGGCCTTAACTGGTTATCTATTTGCAGACGATCCCAGCGCATATTTCGCTGAAGGCGGGCCATCCCAATGGCTCAGTGCGGGTGTCACCAATTTTCGGAGTTTATATTGGATAGTTGAACGCGATACCTTAATCGCGATCCCGTTATTTATTTTCATGGGCATTATGTTACAACGCTCTAAGATCGCCGAAGATCTACTCGTTGCAATGGCACAGTTATTTGGCCCGTTACCTGGTGGCCTAGGTATCTCAGTAGTATTCGTTGGTGCTTTATTAGCCGCAACCACTGGTATCGTTGGAGCGACTGTTATCGCTATGGGTTTGATTTCATTACCTGCAATGTTACGCAACAATTATTCTAAGTCACTCGCTGCAGGTACGATTTGTGCATCAGGAACTTTAGGACAAATTATTCCGCCCTCGATCGTACTAATTATCCTCGCGGATCAACTTGCAAATGCTGCTGATCAAGCGAACACCATGCGTAAAGCACTCTATAAAGAAGCGACTGGCGAATTTTCAATGCCATCACAATTCGATGTGGTTTCAGCAAGTGCTGGTGATATGTTTATGGGCGCCTTAATCCCAGGCATGATTTTGGTTGGCCTTTATATGGGATACATCTTTATCTACGCATGGCTCAAGCCGGAAGTGGCACCGCCTGTGCCTTATGATGGCGATTATGATCGTAAGTTCTTCCTTAATGTAGTACTTGCTTTAGTACCGCCTTTGTCACTAATTTTTGTTGTATTGGGTTCGATTATTTTAGGCGTTGCAACTGTTAACCAAGCTGGTGCAATCGGCGCTATAGGTGCCATGATTATGGCAGGCTACCGTTTACATACTGGCAGTAAGAGCACTATGTATATTCCTGCTGCTTTAGCTATATTTGCGCTACTTGCTATCACCTTTTTGAAGAGTCGTTACGACTTGAATATCAAAAGTATTCAAAGTGCAGAACAATGGTTTGGAATTAAACTTGCCTTTGGCGCTGTAGGAATTTTAATTGTTGCTATCGCATGGAGTGCTATGCGTGCAATCAAAATTGATGACACCTTAAAACATGTGATGATTGATACCGCGAAAATGACCTCGATGGTTTTCATTATCCTGATTGGAGCCGCAATGCTGACTTCAGCCTTCCGTGGTTTCGGTGGTGAAGAAATAGTTAAGCATTTCTTAACATCATTACCCGGTGGTTTCTGGACGCAATTCCTTGTGGTTATGCTGGTCATCTTTTTACTCGGTTTCTTTCTCGACTTCATTGAAATCGCAGTGGTAGTTGTACCTATAGTTGCACCGATTTTATTAGCTAATCCAGAAGCAAACGTTACTGCCGTTTGGTTTGGTGTAATGATTGGTTTAAATATTCAAACTTCATTCCTCACTCCACCCTTTGGCTTTGCGTTGTTTTATTTACGAGGTGTCGCGGATAAAATCGTCAAAACTACTGATATATATAAAGGTGCAATATCTTTTATCGGCTTGCAATTACTCGGACTACTCATCGTAGGTTTGTTCCCAAGCTTGGTCAATTATGTACCAAACCGAACTCATTTATTGTCTGAGACTGCCCCACCACCTTTAAACCCAAAGCTACAGCATTGCTTGGAAAACTATGTGTTAGAACAGTATGCGAATGATACCGACACAATCAAAGCAAGCATCGAGAAAGCTTCTGCTTTGGATGTCAGTTCTCTGCCGAAAAAATTACAAAGCAAGTTTAAAGCAAGTACTGAAGACGCCTTAAAAGGACTTGGGCAGACTCAAGCAATTGTCGATGCGAAAACAGCAATTGCAACTTTTAGTGTTGACTACAAACCATTGCAACAACAAGTCAGTGCAATTAAAACGAGCATTAGTAAACTGAATAAGAAAGAGGAATCCTTGCAAGAAGAACTGGATAATTTTGAATCGGAAGCCTCAGTTGGATACGCTGGCTTAAAGTCAAAAATTGATAACATTAATGCTGAAAGAACTGAGCTTAGTTCATCAACACCTGCAACATGGGAAGTTGAAAATGGAAAATATAAAGCACTCGCTGAAACCTTAAAGAAAGCACGTCGCGCCTATTTGAAAAGTGTTGACTCGTCTTATGAAAACTTCGATGAAATTCGCTCTGTGATTGCTAGCGCACCTGCTTTAGCGGAAATTGAAGAACCATTAAAGTCCATGGAGAAAATGATTACCGATAGTAACGACAAAGATGCATTGGTCGAACAATTAAAAGTAGTCGAAGGTCTATTCTCAAAAATCGCTGCCAGTAGCAAAATAAAATCTAAAGTCACCAAAGCTCGCCGAAGCTTTAGAAAAGTTAAAGATGATGTCGCCTTTAATGAAGCTAAAAACAAAGCGATTGCCTATTCGAAAGATGCACTAAAGATCTATCAAGGTGAAATTACATGGAGAACAGAAGCAAATACGGCATTACAAGCTGATTTTGAAAGCTATGACGCTGCTATTGCAAAGACGATAGGTTTACGATTACAAAGTCGTTTCACTGATCCGCAAGCAAAAGAAATGGCTGCTTGTTTATCGCATCATCGTGATTTGTCTTTATCGTTTTAAATAAAGCTTTAAACTGAAAAGTGTCAAAAAGGTGGGGGGTGTCATTTAAAATGACACCCCCCACCTTTTTATGGGCTTTTGCAAAACTCACCCTTCGGGTAATCGTCGCTTCGCTAAAATATTGTTTCGCCTTCTACTCGACTGGCTGTTTTCACAGATCATTTCTTTTTTGATTTTTCAGCAACGTTATTACGTAAATAAACAGGCTGCGCATCTTCTATAGATTGCGTTTCGCCATTATCAAATGCTAACAGTGCAAGTTCTGCGACCTCAGCGGCATCAGGAAATTTTCCAGATAGGTATTCCAATGTTTTTGCGATATTACTGCGATCTTGGAAAGTGTCCATATATTCGTCCCAACCAGAACCAATTACGATAATTGAATTGTTTTCAACCAAAGAGTCTACTTTTCCAAACATCTCCTCGGGTTTTGACAACTGCTCTTCACCAACCTGCTCAACGCTACCATCAATGACCTGATATTCCGCCCAATAAACTTCACCCATACGAGCATCTATAGCGACAATAATGCATGGATTGGTATTATCAGATGAGGTCTCTTTGTGAGCTGCTAAAGCCATCGCTTTCAAACTGGATACTGGCAGTGTTGGTTTATCAATTGATAGCGCTACACCTTGAGCAATACCAGTTGCGATGCGCAAGCCGGTAAAGGCTCCAGGACCACGGCCAAATGCAATGGCATCGATATCAGAAATTTTTAGCTCAGCATCAGCCAAGACTTCGTCCAACATCGGTAAAATGAGTTTTGTATGTTCTCTAGGTGCTAATTGAAAACGTTTGTGTATAGATTGCTTACCATTTTTTTCTATTAATAAGGCAGCTGAACAAGCTTCTGTAGCTGTTTCGATTGCGATAATGCATGTCATTTTTCATCACCTTTTATTTCGTCAGCGTCTTTAGTATCAGGTTCTTTGACAGAAGTTGCTTTATCATGAGGCTGTTTTGAGTCGATCTTCTCAGGCTCAGGCTTAGTCTCTTTATCTTTTTTAAGCGTCTTAATGTGTTCAAAAAAACGTTCAACCACTTCAATTTTACTGGTTTTAGGTACTCGTGGTAGGCTTTCTAAAAAGGTCGACCCGTAAGATTTAGTCCGTAATCTTGGATCACAAATCATCAATACACCGGTATCATTATCATCACGAATCAAACGACCCACACCCTGTTTTAGAGCAATCACGGCTTGTGGCAATTGATAGTCGAAGAAAGGATTACCCCCGTTTTCACGAATCGATTTTATACGTGCTTCTAATACAGGATCACCGGGAGAAGCAAACGGTAGCTTGTCGATAATGACGCAGCTAAGGGCTTCTCCACGAACATCGACGCCTTCCCAAAAACTATTCGTGCCTAACAGCACTGCATTTCCAAGCTTGCGGAATTTTTCAATCATTTCTGCTTGAGATGAATCTCCTTGAACCAAGATGGGATAATCAATTTCGTCTCTTAGCAATTCTGCAGCTTCATTCAAAGCTCTATAACTAGTAAACAGCATAAAGGTACGACCTTTACTCGCATTAATGACAGGCACTGCCGCTTCGACTAAAGCAGGTACAAAATCTACATTTTGTGGCTCAGGCATATCTGGCGGTGCATACAAAAGTGCGTGATGCCAATAGTCGAATGGACTATCTAACAACAGTTCTTTGGGCGACTCCATCCCTATACGTTTAGTAAAATGGTCAAACGAACTCCCCACAGCAATAGTAGCGGAAGTCAAAATCCACGCACAAGGCCAGCCTTCAAGATGTTTTTTAAAAGTTGCCGCTATATCTAAAGGCGTAGATACTAAACTAAATGAGCGCGTATAAGTTTCATACCACTGCACCGTTTCTGCTTTTGGGTCGTTTAAATTATTGAGTCGCTCAATTTGTATTAAGAAACGATCGTAGCAAGACTCTAATCCTTTACTTCTATCAGAGGCAATTTTAAGCGATTCACCAATAATATTTAAAATACGATCGAGATCTTCGATGCCTGATTCTATAGCAGGTTTAGTTTTTATCTTGTACCAAGGTTCGCGCAAACCGGGTTTATCCATCGCTAAACGCAAGTCCATCACGCACTTGTCTAACTCACGCAAACTATCCTTTAAAGTCCCCATATCAGAAGCATCAATCAATACTTCTGCAAACGTGTCTTTACTGAGTTCGAGTAATTGACGACTACTGATGGTCTCACTAAAGAAAGTTGATGCTATTTCAGGGAGTTGATGCGCTTCATCTAAAATGACAGCATTGGCGCTGGGTAATAGCTCACCGAAACCTTCTTCTTTGAGAGCAAGATCGGCAAAAAACAAATGATGATTGACCACTACAACATCCGCTTCTTGAGCTTCGCGACGAGCTTTTACGACAAAACAGCTATCGTAATCTTCGCAATCTGAGCCTAAACAGTTGTCTGCAGTTGACGTTACATGTTGCCAAACTTCGGCATCTTTCGGAACACTACTTAATTCAGAGACATCACCTCTAATCGTCATCACTTGCCAATCAGCAATGCGCTGTAAATGAGTCAAGGTTCGACGATCATCAAAGCGTCCTTCTGACTGCGCGCGGCTTAAACGGTAGGTACAAAGGTAATTAGCACGTCCTTTTAGTAATGCGATACTTGAGTCTGTTTTTAATGCATTCTTAACTACAGGCAAGTCTTTGGCATAAAGTTGATCTTGCAGTGTTTTGGTACCTGTGGACACAATAATTCTGCCGCCAGATGCCATCGCAGGGACTAGATAAGCAAAGGTTTTTCCTACGCCAGTTCCTGCTTCAATAACTGCAGCAGAATGGTTTTTAATAGCCTCGCCAACAGCAGCACTCATGTCTTGCTGTTGTTTCCTTACTTGGAACCCAGGAATCGCTTCTGCTAAGGGACCGCTCTCACCAAGAAGATCTTTCCACTCTTTTGAATCTTCCATTGTTTTTACGGATTGACCTTCATGTAATCTAGCGCTTCTTTGATTGCAGAAGCATTTCCAGAGCGCTCACCAGCTAGCTTTATTAATTTCCAATTTTCAGCAATCAAGTCTTCATTACTAGTTAAAGCATTAGATTTTTTTGCAATACTAATGGAATGTAGAAAAGCTGAATTTGAATAGTGTGCCTTTGCCAACATATGCCAAGCTTGAGCATTACCAGGCTCAATTCGTAAACCTCGTTCTATTTTACTAATCGCAGATCGGCTTCTTCCGATTGCAATATCAGCACGTGCACTGGCCATTAACGATTTTACTGCAGATGAGGCAGAACTGCTTGTTGAAACAGAACCATTTGAAATAGTGGAGCCAGGAAGAGGTTTACTGTTAGAACTATTTTCAGGAATTGATGCGTAAGGATCAATATCTACTGTGGCTTTTTTTTGAGCTAGTTGTTGTAAACGCTGCTGCTCTTCAAACTTTTGTTGTTGAGCTAATTGTGCAGCTCTTTCTGTTTGAGCTGTCTGTTGTGGGTCAGGCTTCACTAACACTCTTGGCGCACGCGCAACTGCTTTTTGAGGAGCTGTATATCTAGGCTTGATCGTTTGCTGACGCTTAATTTCAGGTATTTGCGGTAAACTCCGCACTGTCGATTGGCTTGGTAGTCTATAAGAATCAATCGTTGAACAACCTGTTATAGTCAACAAAGCTAGCAATAAAATAGTTCTTATTAAAGTATTTGGGAAAAGTTTATTCACAATGGCTCTCATTTCTGTTCAGTTCTATTTATTAGCTTGTACAGCTGGACGATTACATTACACGATGGCTGAACATGTAATAGATTAGAATGAATATTTTATCAGATCAACAAATGATTAATACCCATGATTTCAACTTCTTTATTGTGAAATCCCTTCCCAAATAGGCTTAGTATTCTGTGGATTTTTCTGTGGAATATTTTGCGGTGTTTTTTGTTTATTAGACCAATTAATAGAATTATTATTTGGCTCCGCACTAATTCCTGAATTGTTCGCAGGTGAATTAGTAGAATTGTTAAATGACTGATCACTCCATGCAGGAGAACCGTCAGTACTAAGGTTTTCATAATAAATTTCAGGGGCACATTCACTTATTTCTTTTGGTTCTGAACCAACAATAAAAGGAACAATACTTTTCTCGCCACATTCTGGATTAAATAATAAACCAGTACTTTTCTCTACTGTCATAAATTTAATAGTTTTAGGTTTTTGCGGTTTGAATGGCTTAGTATCAATAGATTTAACAAAATCAGACCAAACACGCAAGGCGCCGCTAGCCCCAGTAAATCCGCTCGGTTTATTATCATCTCGACCTACCCAAACAGACACTACATGCTCACCTGTAAATCCTGCGAACCAACTATCTACATTTTTATTCGTGGTACCCGTCTTGCCTGCTGAATTCTTCCATACAGGTAATGAATTACTTAAATAACGTGCTGTACCTTCTTTAGTGACTTTGTTCAAGGCGTAATTGACTAGATACATCGACTCTTCACGTGCTACTTGCTTAACGACTAATGGATAGCTTTTAAGTGTTTCACCATAAGAATCCATTACGCTTCGTATCGCTTTTAATGGCGTGTAAGTGCCGCCTGCAGCAAAGGTTTGATACATCTGCTGAACTTCAATAGGCGTTAATTGCAACGCGCCTAACAATAAAGAAGGATTAGCAACAATATTTCTATTTAAGCCTAAATTCTGAACCGTTTTAATTACTTGATCTAAACCTAAAGTAATTCCAATTCGCACAGTTGGCGTATTCAATGAATTCACCAAGCCTTGTTCAAATGGCACCATACCTAAGTCTTTCCCACTGTAGTTTTTAGGTTTCCAGGTTTTTGTTTTAGATAAGCGAACCGTTACAGGACCAGAATCAATGGGAGTTGCTAAAGTGTAATCACCCGACTCAAGTGCCGCTAAATAAACGGCAGGTTTAATCAAAGAGCCGATCTGACGGGAAGCATTCAAAGCACGATTATAACCAGCAAAGCGCGCATCGCGACCACCTACAACTGCCAGCACTTCGCCACCTTGGACACTACTCACAAGCATTGCGCCATTCAGCTGATCTTTATCCATACGGCGTGTTTTTTCTAATTTTTCTACTCTATCTCTTAAAACAGTTTCTGCTGATATTTGCACCACAGGATCCATTGAAGTGAATATCAACAAACCAGTCGAATTCAAATCCTTCTCTTGATAGTCACGCTGTAATTGCTTTCTCACTAACTCCAAAAATGATGGAAAAGGACTCACACTGGGTGGAGCAAAAGTAGTTACGCCTAATGGTTTGGCCTTAAGCTGTTCAATTGCATTAGCTTCTAAAACGCCTTCACGAGCCATTACATCTAACACAAGATTACGCCTTTCTAAGGCTGCTTTAGGTCGTACTCTAGGATTATAATATGACGGACCTTTAGCCAAACCTATCAACAAAGCTACTTGCTCAGTGTTAAGTTCGTTTATCGGTTTATTAAAGTAAAATTGAGAAGCTAAACCAAAGCCATGTACTGCACGCTTACCATTTTGTCCTAGATAGATTTCATTCAAATAAGCTTCTAGTATTTCATCTTTGTCATAATGTACTTCAAGTAGCATCGCCATAATTGCTTCTTGAGCTTTACGTTTGTAACTTTTTTCACTGGTTAAAAAGAAGTTTTTTACCAGTTGCTGTGTCAAGGTACTTGCGCCTTGCACTCTCTTACCAGCTTCAGCATTCGCTAATACCGCTCGAATAATCGATTTAGGATTAACTCCAAAATGGTCATAGTATTTTTTGTCTTCAACCGCAACCAAGCCCTTAGCTAATAGCGGTGTAATGTCACCTAATCTAACCAGAACCCGATCTTCATTATGTTGAGGATAGAAGTTACCAATTAATACGGGTTCTAAACGCATTAATGTCAGTGGTTCATTACTCTCGGTGTTGGTGAGTTTAACTATTTTATTTTTCTTTAATTGTATTTCTATACGCCGCGAAATTTCTTGATCTTCTGCGAATTTAAAACCACGAGTCTGCACCAGAAAGGTATTTTTCTTTTTTGCGAATTGACCTGTCCCCACCAAGTGAGTGACGTAGCTATAGCCTAATAATTGCAATTCTTTTTGTAGATTTTCAGGGCGCAAACTTTGGCCCTCATAAAGTTCTAATGGACGTGCAAATACACGTGCTGGTAATGCCCAACGCTTGCCTTCAAATTGAGTCCGGACTAGATCATCTTGTTGCAGCACATAAGCGGCAAAAAACAATGATCCTAGAATAATTGCGATTAAGATCGCAATGCGTATGACCCACCAAATGCTTCTGAATAAAAAGCCGACTATGCCAAATATTCCACCTTTTTTTGAATTATTATCATCTAGCGGAGCTGCTCTTTGTTTATCACTATTGGCACTTTCTTCAGTGCTATCAACATCCATATCCGCAAGAATCTCTTCATCGCTAAGGATATTTTCATTATTTAAATCATTCTCATCTATTTCCGTTTGATCATCACTAAACACATCATCCGATACGCTATTATTAGCGCCATCAGTAACTATATCTGACATCTCAGAAAGCTGGTCTGCGTTGAGTGGTTTGTCTTTATTATCTGACAAGAAAAAGCCCTAATAATTTAAATATTTTTTGTAGCAAAAGCATTGTTTAAGTATGACTATTTGAAATAGCCGAAGTTCGAGTGTCGCCTCATAGATTCTACAATATTTAGAAAAAAACTGCGGGATATTCTTCATTTTGAAAAAAATCTCAACTTAATTAAAAAATGATATCAAAGATAACCATAGCTTGGTTCAGCATACAGTAATGATTGCCGCGCTAGACTCGATTAATAGACAAAAATAGTCATTAATTATGGCTAACTTTGCAAACCATTAAATGACTAATAAAAATACAAAAGGCTAATGTCATGAAAAAAATCACAACTGCTATACTATTTATCGGTCTTGTTCAATTCTTAAGTGGTTGTTCACAAGGTTATCGTTCAAATACTTACGATATACAACAAACACATTCTTCGACTGTTGTAACTCAAAATTCTGTACGTAATTTAATGTCTCGAATTGCTCATAGCACTATTGGAGCACCTTATAAATGGGGTGGAAACAATCCTCAGCAAGGTTTTGATTGCAGTGGTTTAATGAGCTACGTACACAGAAATGCAATGGGTATGAAAATCCCAAGAACTGCAGCCCAGCAACGCGATACCAGTCGAACGATTAGTTATACACAATTGCAACCTGGTGATATGTTATTTTTCAAAACAGGGAAACGTTCGAATCATGTAGGCATATACATAGGTGACCGAAAATTCGTACACGCCGCGACTGGGAGCAAAAAAGTTAAAGTCGCGTCGATGGATTCGCCATACTGGCATAAGCGGTTTGTAAAGTTCGGTACATTTCTTTAGATAAACACTATTGAATTCATCAGAAAGACACCCCTCCATCTTTTTGGCTATTTTTCACAAAGACACTCTTGTCTATTAAGAAAATTACTCAGGCAGAATAACAAACCTGATTGAAATATTTTATATCACCCTTATGGTAGTCTCAGCGAAATCTCGTGATTTAGACTATCATTAGTCTTCGTTTACATTCAAATCAGTAATCAAAGGAGAACACCATGGGTCTATTAAGTTTTGCTAAAAACATCGGTAAGAAGTTATTCGGCAATGAAGAAGAAGCACCAGAAAACTAAAAAAACATATCGAAAACGACAATCCTGGAATAAGTAATCTACAAGTAGAAGTACAAGATGGTGTTGCTACCATTAAGGGCGAAACCGATGACCCGAGTGCCTTGGAAAAAGTCATTTTAATGGCTGGTAATGCTTTAGGTATCGAAGAAGTTCGTGCTGATGAAGTCGTTGCACCTACCCAAACAGCGACAGTTGAATACTACGAAGTACAAAAAGGCGATAGCCTTTGGAAAATTGCAACAAATGCATACGGAGACGGTAACCGTCACCCTGACATTTTTGAAGCAAACAAAGAAGTTATTCAAAACCCTGACCTTATCTTTCCAGGTCAAATGCTTAGAATTCCTCAAGACTAATTAGTTTTATTTTGAACTTTATTTTAAGTTAACAACACTTATAGTTGTTGTAACATATATTAAATCAAAGGATATTATTATGGATATGGGCAGTCTTTTAAAAATGGGCGCATCAGCGTTTATGAATAGCCAACGCAGCGGCGACGCAGGCAGTGGACTTAATTCAGATATGCTTTCAAACGCACTATCTAGTCTTACAGGCGATAACGCAGAAGGTGGATTAGACATTGGATCTTTACTAAGTAAAATGCAAAGTGGTGGAATGGCTGAAATGGCTGCATCTTTCTTAGGCGATGGCGATAATGCAGAAATGAGCGACAGCAATATCACTGACCTATTTGGTTCTGATAAAATCTCTAACTTTGCTTCAGAGCTTGGTTTAAGTGAAGAGGAAGCAGTAGGCGGTTTACGCGATTCAATGCCACAGATGATGGACCAAGCAAGTAGCGGCGGGTCACTTCTAGATTCAATCGGCGGCATCAGTGGTGCGATTGGTTTAGCAAGTAAGTTATTCGGTAAATAAGTCGATTATAAAGTAAAAAAAAGCCACCTTTTACGGTGGCTTTTTTTTGTCTTTCAAGTGTGTTTAACAACAAGTATCTAGGCTTTAAATAACACCCTCCACCTTTTTGCCTCTTTTCCTTAAACAGCTTTCGCTATCTGCTCCAACTTAACTGCCGAATCCATTGCAGATAACAACGCTTGTAAACCTGCTTTGGTAATATCTTCATCAATCGCACAGGCACTATATGTTATGCCCTCGACTTCGACCGCAACAGCTGCAATTGCATCTGATCGTGTACCTTCGGTTAGTGCGAATTCGTCAAATTGAATTACACGAATATGGGTACTAGTTCGTTGTTTTACTGCATTAATAAGTGCTTCAAATGCGCCCTTTCCAGTACCTTTAAATGCAGGTGCTTGGCCTATATTGAACTCGAGTTCGACTTCGTCACCTTTCGCATGGATCGAATAATCTCTTAGTCTCCAAAGGTCCTTCACTTGCATAAAGTTATCTTGAAAAATCTCATGAATCTTAGTTGGCGTAATTTCCTCACCACTTTTATCTACGTGCGCTTGCACCAACACACTCAATTCGCCGTGCATCCATTTTGGCAAGGTGATGCCAAAATCGCGCTCCAATACCAATGCCACTCCACCTTTACCAGACTGACTATTAATACGCACCACTTCTTCATATTCGCGGCCAATATCACGTGGATCGATTGGTAAATAGGCAACATTCCAATGTTCGCGATTATGTTCTTTATGGTAGTCGATCGATTTGCGAATCGCATCCTGATGACTTCCAGAAAAAGCGGTGTAAACTAATTCACCTGCCCAAGCATGACGAGGGTGAACTGGCAACTTAGTACAGTATTCAACGCATTCAACGATTCCAGCCATATCGCTGATATCCAATTCTGGATCGATACCTTGAGAATACAAATTCATCGCCATCGTAATGATATCCATATTACCAGTGCGTTCGCCATTACCAAGTAAAGTACCTTCGATACGATCGGCTCCTGCCAAAATACCCATTTCAGCGGCTGCAATACCACAACCACGATCGTTATGCGTATGCAGACTGATTTCGATGCTATCGCGCTGTGGAATATTATTACAGAACGTCTCGATTTGATCGGCAAAAATATTCGGCATTGCTGATTCTACCGTCGCAGGTAGATTAATAATCACACGTTGATCTTTATTGTCCTTTTGCCAAATATCAATCACCTGGCCACAAATATCGACCGCATAATCCATCTCTGTCTGACTAAAACTTTCAGGAGAGTACTGGAAGCTCCATTGCGTATCGGGATATTGCTCAGAATAAGACTTAACCAACGTCGCGCCAGTTAAAGCGATATCAATTATGCCTTGTCTGTCACGTCTAAACACTTGCTCACGCTGTACCGTCGACGTTGAGTTATACACATGAACAATCGCTTGCTTAACGCCCGCTAATGATTCATAACTGCGTGAAATCAAATCTTCTCGCGCTTGAGTCAATACCTGAATCGTTACATCATCAGGAATCATATCTTCTTCGATTAAGACGCGAACAAAGTCAAAATCTGCTTGCGATGCTGAAGGAAAACCCACTTCGATTTCTTTAAAACCAAGCTCGACTAACAACTTAAACATGCGAGTTTTCTGCTCAACATTCATCGGATTTGGCAGGGCTTGATTTCCATCACGCAAATCTACGCTGCACCAGTTAGGTGCTGCAGTAATTGATTTATTCGGCCATGCACGATTTGGCATATCAAGAGGCGTAAATGGTTTATATTTTTTATGGTCGAAGCCAGCTTTCATAACAACAATATCCTAGTCAAATTCAATCAAGATCGGTTAGTTTTCAATATGTGAATAATAAAGAACAATCAACGCAATTACTTTGCTTATTTAACACTCATTTAAACTTAATTAGTTAAAACCACTAATAATTGTTATATTTATGAAATATTATTTTAATAATGAACAAATAAATGAAATCAAAAATTGAACTAGATACTTTTGACGTGAAAATCCTCCAAGAATTACAAACCAATGGTGGACTAAGCAATCAGGAACTTGCCGATAAAATCGGATTGTCTGCCTCACCCTGCTCGCGTCGGGTAAAAATCCTCGAAGAAAATGGCATTATCGAAAACAGAGTCACCCTACTCGATCGTAAAAAACTCGGTTTAGACATAACCGCGATCATCCAAATCGGTATGGATCGGCACACTCCGGAAAAATTCAATGTATTTGAAACACAAATCAGCGCTTACGAAGAAGTCATTGAATGCTATTTAATAACAGGTCAAGACGCCGATTACATTATTAAAGTGGTAGTCCCCGACATGGATGCGTTTCAAGAATTCTTACTCAATCATATAACCACGATTCCTGGAGTGAGTAGTGTAACCTCTAGTTTTGTTATGAGACGCGTGGTTGATACTGGGGCGTTACCGCTTAAATATTTAGACTAAATTACTATTTATAAGACTAAACACTCTATAAATGACACCTCTCACCTTTTTGACGCTTTATAAAACAGGCTACTTTACAAGAGACAGAAAATGACTGATTTCACCAAAGGCACTGCTTATATTGACGATGAATTCATGCCGATATCCGAAGCCAAAATCTCGATACTTGATTGGGGCTTTCTCCATTCAGACGCGACTTACGATGTAGTGCATGTTTGGAATGGTAAATTCTTTCGGCTTGATGATCACCTTGACCGATATTTTTCAGGTATGGAAAGACTACACTTATCCATCCCGCATTCACGCAACGAGTTACGTTCTATTTTGAATGACTGTGTAAAGAAGAGTGGTTTAAAAGATGCGTATGTCGAGATGATAACTACTCGCGGTCAACCTCAATCAGGCTCTAGAGATCCAAGGAATTGCACCAATCAATTTATCGCATTTGCGATTCCTTTCGTTTGGATAACAAAGCCAAAAACCAGTCTTAACTTATTTATTAGTCAGCGCCAACGTATTCCCACAGAATCTATTGATCCTGTGATAAAAAACTATCACTGGCTGGATTTGGTCATGGGACAATATGAAGCGTTTGAGAATGGTGGTGAGACAGTCGCTTTAGTTGATCAAAATGGGAATTTAACCGAAGGCCCAGGATTCAATATTTTCGTAATAAAAGACAAAATAATCACAACAGCTGC
Organism: Cocleimonas sp.; assembly: GCA_036960615.1. GTDB lineage: Bacteria > Pseudomonadota > Gammaproteobacteria > Thiotrichales > Thiotrichaceae > Cocleimonas. The sequence goes on from JBALXO010000019.1 coordinate 21,187, forward strand.
AACAGGCGTATTACATGGAGTGACTCGAAAGAGTGCGATTGAGTTGGCAACTAACTCTGGCTATAAAGTGATCGAGGGTGACGTTTCACCTCAAAGCGCAAGAATAGCTGATGAAGTGTTTGCTACCAGCACTGCAGGCGGAATCATGCCTATTACTACCATAGATAATCAACGCATTGGAACAGGTGATATCGGCCCAATTACGAAGAAATTACAGAAAGGCTATTGGTTGATGCATGATGATCCCTGCTATGCATCAACAGTAGACTATTCTGTTTAAAAGAATATCTAATAAGACACCCCCATACTTTTACGCTGTTTTTACTTTTAATCTCTAGACAAGAATTCGCCAGTCGCAGTGTGTACTTTAATCATTTCACCCGTTTCTAAATATTCTGGCACCATTACTTCTATACCTGTACTCAAAGTTGCAGGCTTATTTCGATTAGTCGCGCTCGCGCCTTTCAATCTTGGAGCGGTTTCTATTACTTCTAAAGTCACCGTTGATGGCAATTCGATTCCAATAATCGTTCCTTCTAATAATAGGGCGACAATTTCATCCAAACCTTCGGTGATATAACCCGCCTGATCTCCAAGGTCTTCAGGATTTAGGCTGTGCTGACTGTAGTCTTCAGAATCCATAAACACATAATTTTCGCCATCCATATAAGAATAACTAACTTTAGTTCGAAGGCAATCTGCCTCGGCAAGCATATCGTCAGCTTTGTGCGACTCATCACGCTTCGTACCGCTTTGCAGATTGTTATAGCGGATTTTATAATAGGTTGATGCTCCGCGAGATGACGGACTTTTACAGTCGATCGTTTTAACGGCATGCGGCACACCATCAAAGTCGATAATCATTCCGCGTTTTAAATCTTTTGCTCTTGGCATAGCAGTTCCTATTAGTCGTTTTTCATTTGTTTTCTTTAGTTATGGCAGTCTAGGCATTTCTTAGTAATCGGACAAGCCCTATAATCACTAAACTTATCCCTGATTGCTTAAACTAGTAAATTAAACCCTTAATGCAAATTCAAAAACTCCAGTGGCAACAAACCTTAACAATTAGGCAAGCGGTATTGTGGCCTGAAAAACCTCAAGAGTTCTGTCATGTTGAAGACGACGAACAGGCTTTGCATTATGGCGTGTATATTGATCAAGCATTGGTTTGTGTAGCTTCAGTTTATCCTGAAGTTGTTATTAGTATTAATAGCAATAATAGTGCTAGGTTAAGAAAGTTTGCAACCTTAGTCGCTTATCAAAACCAAGGTGTGGGGAGTTTTGTATTAAGCCATATTATTGATTCGTTAAAAACAGAAGGCATTAGCAATTTATGGTGTGATGCACGCGAATCTGCCATTGAGTTTTATCAACGTTTCGGATTTCAAACAGAAGGACAGCGTTTTCATAAAGGTAATATTCCATACTTTAAAATGCAAATGACGATTAGTTAGTCCTTATTTATGCAAATCGATCCAGCACTAATTATCCTAGAAACTGAACGTTTGTTTTTACGGCGTTTAATTCGTGATGATGCTGAATTCATTTTACGTCTGTTAAACGAACCATCTTGGTTGGAGTATATTGGCGACAAGAACGTTTACAGCTTAAATGACGCTAAAAAATATATCGAACTTGCGCCTATGACAATGTACGACCGTTATGGTTACGGGCTGTTCCTCGTTTGCGCTAAAGGAACCTCAGTGCCAATGGGTTTATGTGGTTTAATGAAACGCGACAATCTTGATGATGCCGATTTAGGTTACGCTTTACTCCCTGAATTTTGGCATAAAGGATTCGCACTGGAAGCGGTTAAAAGCGTGCTTGATTATGCTAAAAACACTCACCAGCTCTCCCGAATTTTAGCTTTAAGCAAATCATCTAACGCCCCTTCTATTAAATTATTAAATAAAGTAGGTTTCTTATTTGATAGAGACTTAAAATTGTTAGAAAATGAAGAGAATTTACAAATTTATCAATTAGAGTTATAAAACTCTTTCATAATATTACGGAGAACAGCAATGGAAAGAGATTTGGGTCAGTTATTTAAAAACAATCTTGATTGGGCTAACTCGATTAAAGAACAAGATCCTGAATTCTTCTCAACGCTATCCAAGCAACAAGCACCCGATATTTTATGGATTGGTTGTTCTGATAGTCGCGTTCCTGCTAACGAAATCATCGCTTTGCCACCGGGTGAAGTATTCGTCCATCGCAATATTGCCAATGTTGTAGTACATACCGATTTGAACTGTTTATCCGTGATTCAATATGCAGTTGATGTGCTTAACGTAAATCATATAATAGTCTGTGGCCATTACGGCTGTGGCGGTATCAATGCATCTATGAGTAATGAGAGTTACGGCTTAATTGATAATTGGCTTCGCCATATTAAAGATGTGAGTCGCTTTAACCGAGCTGAATTAGATCAACTAGAAGGCGAAGAAAAATCAAATCGTTTGTGTGAACTGAATGTTGCTGAACAAGTTAAGAATGTAGCTAATACCACCATTGTTAAAAAAGCATGGAAACGTGGTGAGCAACTTAGTGTGCATGGATGGGTTTATGGCTTAGAAGATGGCATCGTTAAAGATCAGCATGCAAGTTTAAGTTCTTTAGAAGAATTGAAATTGGCAAATAATCCTGTTTTGTAAGGACTTATAGTTAAATTCGAAATAAAAGACACCCCCCACCTTTCTGCCTGTTTCCATTTTGAATCGAGACAGCAATACGCAGTAATGAGATATGAAATTTAAATTTTGGCCTAAAACCAAGGTGATGAGATTTTCCGTCATCGCTTTTACTCTCAGCATTATAATCAGTCTTTTTAGCATGGGATTTCTAGGCTTAGGCTTGTATTTTATAGCCTCGCCAATTTTGACATTGCTCTTTCCAAATGTTCCCAGTGATATGAATACGTGGCATGGAGACTGGGTTTGGCCAGCAATGATAAGTTTGCCAATGATTTGGTCTTTCAGTTTTCTAATCGCAGCTAGTGTGTACTTATACTTACAAAAACTGGACTGGACCAACCTCACACTTAAAACGTGTTATATCGTTATTTTACTTTTGTGGAACTTGTTGATTTGGTTAGTCTTACTCTTGAATGTAATGCCTGAAATGAGTTAAAAATGACACCCCCTAACTTTCTGGAACTTTCCTCAAATCTAACAATAGGTGATTACTTATTCTAAAATAAATTTTATCGCCACAATTACTAATAACAATGCGAATGTTTTTTTCAATAAACTCACTGGCATTATATGAGTAAGCTTCGCTCCCAATGGCGCAGTAAGCGCGCTTATGATAACAATACTTAGCGCTGCTTTTAAGTTGATGTAACCCAAACTCCATTCCGGTAAATTACTTACATTCCAACCCGAGATAACAAAGCCAATAGTCCCCGCTACTGCTATAGGAAAACCAATCGCAGCCGAAGTCGCTACCGCATTACGTGCAGAAACATTACAAAAAGTCATAAAAGGTACATTTAAAGCGCCACCACCAATACCAAGAATAGAAGATAGTGAACCGATGAAACCACCAGCGAGAGACATCCCTAGTTTTTGGGGTAATTGTCGTTGTGCTTCTGGTGGGCGACCAAACGCCATTTGAACAGCCACCAACAACATAAAAGGTACAAAGATAAAACGCAGAGTGTCACTGGGTAAAGTATCCGCAATCGCTGAACCAATAAACGCACCAATAATAATACTCGGCGCCATCAACTTAGCTATTGACCATTTAATTGCCCCATGTGCCTGATGCGCTCGAATAGAGGAAAGAGAAGTAACAACGATTGTCGCCAATGACGTACCAATCGCCATATGCATAATAATTTCAGAGTCTATGCCTTGGTAACGAAAGATAAAGACAAACACAGGTACAATTAAAATACCGCCACCAATTCCCAACATACCCGCCAAGATACCTGCAAAGCCACCTGTAATAATTAAAATGATTAAATCAGACATATAAACTAATAATTAATTTTAAAAACACCCTGGTTCTTCTCTTTCGCATCAACTTGTAAACGTCCATATTCAGCCAAAAACAGAATCGAATCTATCTTTTGAATCAAGTTTAAAAAAAATTAGTTATTACGGTAAGTATATCTTTCATTATGAGCCATGAGCATATATGTGTTCTTAATGAATTATTTTCTACATACTAAAAATTATAATTCTGTGACGTATTTCACAGAAAGTAGAAAGCTTATATGTGATTATTCGTTTTAGATATTTTTGAATACGAAATCATCAAATATTAATAAACCACAGATGAACTTAAGCATATATTTTCCTACTAAAGTTAATAGTGATAGAGAAATGTTTTAGAAGAAAACCCCGAACATGAAATAACAACATCCAATATCAAAAAAATGCGTAATACCTAGATTAGTGTGTATAGATTGACTGACTAAGAAGATGAATGGTAGTGCACACGATATTGATGGTGTTGAAGATTATTAATAACAATGGTGTAATTATTTGTATAAAAAATATCCAAAATGTAGCAACGATTCACTTGATAGTGGTAATTTATTATCGTTACTGTAACATTAACAAAGCTTATTGATTAACTGAATATTTAGGCTTCATACTTCCCAAGGCACATATGAGTTTCGACCCAATACTAACATTTATTTTGAGCCTTTCTTTATTAGCAATTTTCATCAAATTTGCTGATCGATTGGGCTTTTCGGATATGCCTGATTTCAGAAGCTCTCATAAAAAGACGACGCCCAGTAGTTCTGGTATTGCTTTTTTTGTAGCTGTCTTTTTAGCTGCATTTTTAACCGATTTTGATATTTATCAAAACTACCGCCTGTCAATTCTTGGGGTATTGTTAGTTTTTCTACTTGGAGTTTTTGACGACCTAAAAAACTATCGAGCTCGATATAAGCTTTATATTATTACACTTGCAGCAATATTAGCTTGTGTTGATGGTTTTATAATAAACGATATAGGTACCTTTTTTGGTCATGACATTCTACTTATGTCGATATCCATCCCCTTTACAATTTTCGCTGTTGTCGCATTTACAAATGCTTTAAATCTTATTGATGGTCTAGATGGGTTGGCGGGAACCATAAGTATTATTATATTAAGTAGCTTATGGTTTATAGGTTATCAAAATAATGATTACTTAATCATGGGAGTTACTGCTCTTATTGTACCTGCTTTACTCGCTTTTCTAGTTTTTAACTGGAACCCTGCAAAAGTTTTTATGGGTGATAGCGGCTCTTTAACTTTAGGCTTTACCATTTCCATTTTAAGCATAAAGGCACTGGATTATATAAACCCTATTGTGGTCTTGTATCTCGTTGCATTTCCTTTGTTCGACACCATTATTATCATGATAAGAAGAAAAATGTATGGTCAGTCGATTTTTCATCCTGACAAGAATCATGCACACCATGTTTTTCTTAATCTATTTGAAGGGAAAGTTAAAAAGACTGTACTTATAATAGCTTCAATTCAGATTTTTTATACTTTAGCTGGAATCTTATTGGTTAATTCATTGCCTCAAGAAATAACTCTACCTTTTTTAGTGTTGAATATAATTGTTTGGTATTTTGTTCTAACCAGATTATGTAAGAATCACTCCTCAATGATGCAAAATCGTAGTTTGAAAACTAAAAAAGATAGAACTGTTACTAAAAGGGAATATTCCTCTACTAGCAAAAAAGAAATATAATTTCTGTACGCCTAACATTAATAATATAGTTTTAATGAAGGTGGTATTTTAGTATTAAATCGATCTCGTCTTGCCAAATCTAGAAAGCAGATCTAAGAAGCGACATGAAACATCACATAAGTTTGATAGACAGGTAACTACAAAAGCTCATGATCAGACAATTATTTTTCGCTATCTAAATAAAGAACAATAAACTTGCGTTGAAAA
>JBALXO010000019.1:27193-44907 GCA_036960615.1 Cocleimonas sp.
TACATACAAGGCTAATAAAGAACTTTGACACTAGTTGCATTGTGCAACAGCATCACAAATAACTCAGTATTAAAATTGACTTCTTGATACAAGCACTTACTCAGCGGCACTATCGTCTTTCTCTTTAAAGACAAATCAAATTAAGCAAATATAAAAATAGTCATTAAATTTAACCACCAAAAACGTGATCAACTTTGCTACCTATAGAGTCATTAGTGGCTATTGATATATAGACTTCTACGTATACTGCAATCAAGTAATATTCCCGCATTATAAATCCCTTGAATTACTATGAGGAACAGCTGAGGTCCAAGAAATACGCTTAATATAGACAGAATAAAAATACGAACCTTAAGAAGACTAGTTAAACAAAAGATAATTATATTGGGAGGGAGATGAAGATTATTTAGCCCTACTGAATATATTATTTTAACGTCTGTCTCGGGTCCAGTTTAGAACGGTTCATTTCGAGTAAAATGAATATTATAGAAATTTTGAACTATTCAACACCATTGTAGTCGGATTATTTAGAATATGAGAAATTGTCTGATTGTTCTAGATGGCAACCATATTATTCTAGTAATTCGTCTTATTATTCAATAGTAGACAGTTATTAAGGAAACGTTCATGTTTACTAGTGTAAATTAAATAGACCAATTAATTATAAAAAATTCAGCCATAAGAAGCACAACAAATAACTTATACTAAAAATACTTTTGTGCAATATTAAATAATTACAATTTGTTTACAGAGAAAAATTGGTTTTGGCATACTAGAGGAAATATCAAATACATGTTTATTTTATCTATAGGCTCAGCAGCAGTTTTATATTCAGCTTGGCACATGAATTTACCTGTTTTTTCAATGGGATGGCTTCTATATTGCCTTGCATGGATACCATTGCTTATGATCTTCGTATCTGCCGATAAATATGATAGCGAAACCAAAAGTAAGTATGACTCACCAAGGTCAAAAGATCACACAAGATCTCACAAAAGCAAGACAGCAAGTTAATTCAATAAGCTCGTTTTTAATATACTTCATGATCTTAAAGTTTTCCAAGTTTCTATTAAATACAATATTTGACAGACCTCTAAGTACTTAATATGTTTAAATATTTGTAGCTTCTTAACTACCAGAATCATTAGTTTTATGATGCTTCAATTTTAGTAAATCTAATCTAAACCTTTGTAGCACCTTACCCGTGTGTGTTTAAAAATGCCTTGGGCTTATTTAGACAAAACTAACAAATACTATGCCTTAGTAATACTTTAAGTATCTTGATATGTCTGTCTGAGGTTATTTTTTTGTACTTTACCCATCGTGTTACGAGGTAGTTCATCAACAAAATAAATGTCTTTTGGTTGTTTAAATCGAGCTAATTTTGGTTGTAGATAATCAATAACATCTTGGCTATTAATTTGAGCATTTACTTTTTTCACAATCACTGCAACTACTCTTTCACCAAAATCTGAATCTGGTAAACCAATAACTGCACTCTCATTCACGCCATCTATTTCATCAATAATTAATTCAAGTTCTTTCGGATATATATTGTACCCACCACTGATAACTAAGTCTTTAGAGCGACCAACAATAGATAAATAGCCGTGCTCATCAAAGCTACCTAAATCACCTGTAATAAAAAACCCTGAATCACGCAACTCTTCAGATGTCTTCTCTGGCATCTGCCAATACCCTTTAAATACATTTGGGCCACGAACTTCTATTGAACCAACTTCACCAATCGCTAAAGGCTTACCCGTACTGATTTCAGTCACAAGTACTTCAACATTTGGCAATGGAAACCCTACAGTTCCAGCTCGTCTATCACCATCATAAGGGTTTGAGGTATTCATATTCGTTTCGGACATGCCATATCGCTCAATGATGGCGTGATCTGTTTTTGCTTCCCATTGCTTATGCGTATCTTCTAACATTGGCGCTGAACCAGAGACAAATAAACGCATATTCTTTGTCGATTTATTATTTAAATCACTCAATTCAAGTAAGCGCACATAAAAAGTCGGAACACCCATTAATACGGTTGCTCGAGACATATCTTTAAGTATCACATCAGCTTCAAACTTGTGATGAAAAATCATTGAAGAACCAACAAGTAAGGTTATATTTATCGCTACAAATAACCCATGAACATGAAAGATAGGAAGACTATGAATAAGTTTGTCATTTTTCTCGAACTTCCAATAATCAGCAAGGGTTTTAGCATTAGAAGATAGGTTTTCGTGACTTAGCATCGCTCCTTTAGAACGACCTGTAGTACCTGAAGTATAAATAATAGAAGCCAAATCATAAGCTGAGCGAGCAACACTAGAAAAACCTGCGCTTTCCTCATCTGCTAGGCCCATTAGATTACCACTGCCATCTTGGGCAAGAGTTAATATTTGCTTAACCCCAGCCTGTTGAGCAACAGTCTTCAATTGTGATTCATTGTTTGGATCACAAACCAAAATTGAAGGAGTCGCATCTGACAGAAAATATTCTAATTCGCTAACAGTGTAAGCAGTATTTAATGGAATGAAAATTCCACCTGCAAGTATGACTCCAAGATAAAGCTCAATCGCAAAGATTGATTTATTGACTTGAACTACGACTCTTTCACCAGGAAGTAGCCCTTGCTTTACAAGCATTGCTGCGATTTTCTCTACATTTATAAACAATTCTGAATATGAAACTACAGTTCCATCATCAAGCTCGGCAACAGTATCTGCTTCGCATTCTATAGTAGCTTCTCTTAATTGATTTAATAAAAAATTAGAATCATACATTTTTATTTCCTTTCTTTATTAGAGATTGAACAACAGACGAATGTATAACTGCATTCTCATTTATAAAAGCCTCGTGGTTTTTTTCAATCTCTTGAAGCTTATAATCATAATTAACCATCAAACCCCATGCGTTCCATATACCTTCGTTAGTCTTATTAAGATTGGCTTTACCATTGATGTTTTTTAAACAAGCACCATTTCCTAAATGAAATCTGGCAACAGGGTCGACGATATATCCACTTTCAGTTCGTGCTTGTACTAAATAGATGGCTGCGATTTCTCTTAGGAGATTAATGTCGTCTTTGATTTTCGGGAGTTTATTTACAGCTTTTAAATTTTTCAAAAAAACAATTTGCGATTTATTTATCAAGCCTGAAGATTTCTCAAGTTCGGATTCAACCCAGCGATTGAATCCAGGTATTGGTGATAAAGTCACAAAGTTTTTAATTAATGGCAATTCTCGCTGCAATTCCATTACAGCTTTCTTGATCATGAAATTACCAAACGAAATCCCACGCAAACCAGGCTGACAGTTTGAGATTGAATAAAAAGCGGCGGTATTAGCTTTTTTGGGATCAATAGATTTTCTATCTGGAGATAGAACAGGTTGAATTGCTGTCGGTATTCCTTCTACCAACGCAACTTCAACAAAGATTAAAGGCTCATTAACCATAGCTGGATGAAAATATGCATATAAGCGCCGATCGGGTTCTATCACTCTGCGTCTTAAATCATCCCAACCTTGAATTTCATGAACTGCTTCATATTTGATAATCCGTTCTAATATTTCAGCAGACGTTGTCCAATCAATACTTTTTAACTCTAAAAATCCACGGTTAAACCATGAACTCAATAGATGTTTGAAATCCTCATCTAATGCTTTTAGTTGAGGGTTACTTTTTAGAAAACCTAACAAGTCGTTACGCATTTCAATAATTTGAGACGTAGCACCTTTTACTCTATTTAAACGACGTATAAATTCAATACTTTTAGGCTCTGAAGCTAGATGTATTGATCTAGCAGCAGCCACGCCATCCTTCTTCCAATCTTTAAATGCTTTATCTAGTACTTTTTCATCCACTCCAAAATCATTGGATAGTATTTTAAAGAAATTAAGTTTTTCCTCTTTATCCAACTCTACATATCGACTTAAGATTTCTTTAGCAATGGCTATTCCAGTTGCTTCACCCTTTTGAGAGATTAAGTACTCACAAAGTGTCTCAATTTTGATATTTTTGACTAATTCAATACCCGTTAAAGAACGACCGGCTTCAGTAAAACGCGTGACTAAATCTGTAAGCATATTTGATGCTTTAATCATAATGTTAAGCCTTCAAAAAAGCTCCACCACCTGGAGCAATGGGTTCTAGATTTAAAGCTTGTAGAATACTACGGGTGGTTGCCACGGCTGCAGAGATTGTAGGTATGCCAGATTCTTGTTCGATTATTTCTATAGCAGGCAGAGAAGGCATTTGTACACAAGCTGAAGCAACAATCGCATCAACACCAGAGACATCTAATTTCTTCCATAACTCCGAAGGTGCGTTAGGGTCTTGTGCAGCGACATCAAGGTTATCTGGTATTTCAAGGGCAAGATAATCTTGTACTTCGATACCTTCATGCTCAATGTAATCTACCACTAGTTTGGTGAGTGGCTTCATATACGGACAAATAATTGACACTTTCTTAACACCTCTTGAGTGCAAAGCATCCACCAAAGCGCCTGCAGAACTAACGGTTGGAACAGTGATACCGTTTTCTTGGCTCGCCGCATATAGATTTTTTTCTGAAACTTTATGATAACCAAGCCCCCTACTCATGATCGCTACAAGACAGGCATATGCTTGTACTTCAACTGCTGCATCTGACAGTTCAGCAGCACAGCGTAGACTGTCATTATCCATACGTATTAATTCTTCGGCATCTACATTTTTCATCCGCATTCTTGAGGAGTGAAAAGTAAATTTATCTTCAAGTACTCCTTCTCGCGCACGAAGCAAGGCAGGTATTTCTGTTTCCATAGTCACGTTTGAACTAGGCACAATTAGTCCAATGCGACGCATTTTATTTTGAGTATTCATATTGTTCCTTTAGAACGTGAAATTTATATTGCTTTACCCATAAGGACTTCAGGCAACCAAGTCGCGATACCTGGAAACAAACTAATAAGAATAATGGCAATTACCATACAAGCAACAAAAGGCAGTGAACCAATCAAGATAGTTTTTAAGGGTATATCAGGTGCTATTCCATTGATGACATAGAGGTTAAGCCCAACAGGAGGGGAAATTAACCCTATCTCCATATTGATGGTTAATATAACGGCGAACCATATAGGGTCAAAACCTGCCGTCACAATGACAGGCAACAAAATGGGAGCTACCATCAAGATAACGGCTACTGGCGGAAGGAAAAAACCAGCGACTAATAAAAATACATTAATCAGTCCCATCAATACCCAACGATTGATATCTAAGTTACTAATCCATTCCGCAATAGACTGTGTAATGAACAAACTGGACAACATGTATGAGAAAACACCCGCAGCCGCAATGATAAATAAAATCATTACGCTTTCTTTGGTGCTATCACGAAGAATTGCCCATAAGTCTTTAGGGTTTAATAATTTATAGACAATGATAGATATAACTAGACATAACATAGCTCCAACCGCTGCTGTTTCAGAAGGTGTCGCTATACCGCCATACATTGAATAAAGAACGCCAGCTATAATCACTAAAAAGGGAATTACTCGTGGCAAAATTTCAAACTTTTCTTTCCAGCTATATACCCTTTGTTGCAAGTCTTTTCTAGCACCTGATTTCCAGGTTGCATAAATGGACCAAGCCATAAATAGACTCACCAACAATAAACCTGGCATTACACCCGCTAAAAATAAACGACCAATAGAGGTCTCTGTCGCTATGCCATATACAATCATAGTGATTGAGGGAGGTATTAAGATACCTAAAGTACCACCAGCTGCAATAGAACCTGTTGCAATAGTGGGGGGGTAACCTCGTTTCAACATCTCTGGTATTCCCATCTTGCCTATTGCGGCACAGGTCGCCGGACTAGAACCTGACATTGCAGCAAACATCGCGCATGCGCCTAAGTTGGAAATAACCAAGCCACCAGGCACTCTCGTAAGCCATCTTTCTAGGGCTTCATAAAGATCAGCACCCGCTTTGGTGGAGGATATTGAGGCGCCCATTATGATAAACATGGGTATCGACAACAATGCAAAACTATCTAGCTTTCCAAACAGTAATTCTGGCATTAGCTCCAAAGAACCAAAACCATCAAATATCATTAAAAATATAGCAGAAACAATTAAAAGCCCTATTCCAACAGATACGCCAGAAAACAAAACTAATATTGTGGATATGCCTACTAAGGCACCTAAAGTGAGTGGATCCATTATTTATCTCCCAACCCAAAAGGACTTTCAATTTTTAAAATTAGAGAGAAAAAGTCTGCCATCAACTGCAAGAAGAACAAACCAAAACCTATCGGTAAAGCTGAATAAGGAATCCATAATGGAACTTCCATTACCGTATCCGAGACCCAGTTCTTTTTTAAAGCTATATGCCAATATTCAAGACCGTACCAAAACATCACAGCAACGATTAATGCAGAAATGAGTAAAGTAAATATAGCGAGAAAGTATCTAACTCGCATAGGAAGTAATAAGGGAATTAAATCGACATTAACGTGACCACGAACTTTTTGGACGAAGGGTAAACCGATGAGAGTTGCCGCAATCACTAAATAAATGACTGTTTCAGTTTGCCAAATGGTTGATTGATTGAATACTGAACGAACGAAGATCATTTGACAGGTAATAAATACAGCAATCAGAATCATTGATGCTGAACACCAACCGGCTAAGGTAGATAGGGCTAAGATAACTCTAATTAAAAATGGCTTTTCAATTACTTCATCAGGAAGATTTTCAGTAATATCGTTGGTCATATTAGAAACACTCACAAACAACTATAAAATAAACTCAGGCAACAAATCATATTTGTTGCCCGAACGAATAAATTAACTAAGAAAAATTCGTTATTCTACAGCTAGAGCCATATCTAGCATCTTCTGTCCCTCAGGAACACTCTCTACGAACTTCTTATATGAGGTTTCTTTAGCTATTGCACGCCATGCGTCAAAGTCTGCTTGAGACATTTCTGCTATTTCTACACCTGCTTTTTTAAATGTCTCAACCGATGCAGCATCTTGCTTTTTAGCTTCTTCTAGATAGTACGCTTCAGCTTTCTTTGCTCCAGCAAGTAAAGCCGCTTGCTGAGGCTTTGTAAGCCCTTCAAACTTAGACTTATTCATTAGAAGTGGTTGGTATAAGAACCAAAGTGCTATGTCTTTTGTTGCTGGGGTATAGCATTTCACTTGCTCAAAAATTCTATAAGACATGAATGATGATGAGGATGTATTCGCTGCATCAAGTACACCGGTCTGCATCGCACTATAAATTTCAGATGAAGCCATAGATGCGATTGACGCACCCGCCCCAACTAACATTTGCTCAAAAGATTTTCCTGCAGCACGAGTCTGAAGACCTTTAACATCAGAAGGCTTAGTAATGCATTTTTCTTTACCTACAAATCCACCCGCGAGATATCCATGAACAAGCACCATTACATCATCTTCTGCCATTTTTGCTTGTATAGCCTCCATAAACGGTGACTGACTTAAACGCGCAGCATGATCATGATTCTTAACAAGACCTGGCATCAAAGTTAAGTTAAATGTCGGCTGTTGACCTCCAGCATAGCTAAGAGGTAATACGGTCATATCTAAACGACCGCGACTCAAAGGCTTGTATTGTTCACGTGGCTTAAACAGTGACTTAGATCCGAAAATTTTAATGTTGAGATCTACATCAGCTGCTTTAACTTCATCTGCAACAATCTGTGCCACTTTATGGCGAACATCTTTCGTAGACCACTGATGTGATAGTTTTAAATCTGTAGCAAATGATGCACTTGAAATAAGTACTGCACTAGCTAAAGTTAATCCTTTAATTACGTTTATATTTATCATTCGTTTCTCCTTTGTGTTTGCTTATTTATTATGAATAGCGAATGCATACTAATACTATATGTATTTTTATACAACACATACGTATACTTAAATTACTTATATAGTTTGCAAATATAATAACAATTATGATATTTTTGGATTTTTTTGGGGATGTGAAACTGTAAATGACTAGGTCAGCGGATAAATTAATTTCTCAAATCACTCAGGACATTTCTAGTGGAGTTTTAAGACCTGGTGATCAATTAGAAGAAGCTGATTTAGCAGATCGATTTCAGGTATCTCGTACCCCAATTCGCGAAGCAATACGCGCAATGGTCAGTGATGGTCTTTTAGAAACAAGACCTAGAAAAGGAGCATTTGTTCGAGTTTTAACGTCGGAAGAGCTTCTAGATTTATTTGAAGTAGCTGCTGAACTTGAAGGAATGGCTTGTCGATTGGCAGCTGGTTCCTTAACTGAAGAACATGCACGAGCAATAAAATTACAACTCGAAAAATGTAAAACCGCAGTAGCTTCAAATGATAGAAAAAAATACAGTATTGAGAATTTAGATTTCCATACTGCCATACACAAAGCCAGTAGAAATAAATGGTTAATCTCACAGCTCAAACAAATCGGCATACATTTAAATGCTTATAGATCAATTCCCTATGACATGCGAGGACGCCTCGCAAAGTCTGTTGAAGAACATGAAGAAATATATAAAGCCATACTTGATGGTGATGAAAGTAAAGCAAGTGACTTAATGCGAAACCATATGATGCTTCAGGGTAAAAGACTTCCTTCAATGATTAAATTTATGGCTCAAAACCCTCAAGAAAAATTGGGCCAGCTGATTCAATAATTATCAATTTGACAGTATTTTTTAAGTGATTATGTTTTTATCAAGAAATATATACCTATATTACTAATTTTATTACCAATAAACAGTCAAATAATGTAGAAATTAGTAATTGCAATAAACAATTACGCAACCTTCAATTTTGCACTAACTGGAAACATCGTTGAAATCCGACGCGTAGTTTCATCCAATTGAAATTGGTTTTTTACCACAATTTGATCCTTTATAACGTCAGCTAAAGAAATTGAAGCTAAATAAGCTGACAACTGCTCACTAAATTCATTCCACAAACTATGGGTTATACAACTTTCGCCTTTGCTGCAGTTTAAATGCCTATTAGTACAAGTGATCTCGGTTGATCCTTCAAGTGAAAGGATGATATCTGCAATACTAATCTGATTAGGTGCTTTACTTAATCGATATCCACCACCCGGTCCACGGACACCTTGTACAAGACCTGAATTTCTAAGCATTGAGAATAGCTGCTCTAGATATGACAAAGATATCGTTTGCGAACTGGATATCTCGGTTAACGTTACTGGCTCACAATTATAATTTATTGCCAGTTTCATCATGGCTTTTATGGCGTATTGGCCTTTCGTTGATAAATACATTTCATATACTCTCTATTGTTTGTTATAGAAATTAAATTTCTATATGATATTTTCAAATTAATTGTGCCTATTGATAAATCAACTCTTTATCTGTTATCCAATTCATCTTATTTGGATAAAATCAATAACCAAGTTTTACCCGCAGATTCACTTTTCTTAAATATTACTTGGACAAAATAATAACCAATATAAGCTAATAATTTTTGTCCATGTTTTGTCCACGTTCTAATTTATTTAAGTTCAAGAAGTCACAACTATTGATGCGGCAACCAAAAAGGCTACTACTAATGGTGACAACATTACACCGCGCATTAAAGTCTGAGCGCTTTTGTCTTGGCCGTGTTGAGCTTTTAATATACTTACTTTCATTTCAATCTCCTAAGTTTTTGAGTGACCTAAATTACCTAAGTCTTGTCCTATACAATAGTTATACTTTCATTCTTTGTCAAGTTTTTGTATAATACAATTTTTAAATACATTAAAGAGTAAATATGAGTTTACCTGCGGTTGGCTACAAAATAGGAAAAGCATCAAAATTAACTGGGATTTCTACAGACAAACTAAGAATTTGGGAGCGTCGCTATGCGGCAGTCACTCCGGTTCGCGTTGGTGCGGGTGGAAGAATGTATGCATACAATGATATTTTACGCCTGAAGATAATAAAAACTCTCATCGATAATGGTGATTCAATTAGCAATGTTGCCACGCTAAATCTGGAAGAATTACAATCTCGAGTTGCTGAAGAAACACAGGTTAGTCTGCATGATTCACCAGATGGACCGATCCAAATAGCGATTGTGGGTGGTTCATTATCAGCAAAGATCTCCTCAGTAAGTGATGGCGATATTGAAGTCGTTGCTTCTTACAATCATGCTAGTTTGTTAGGCAGTGAAACTAAAATTCCCAAGGTAGATATTTTAATTTTTGATAAGCCGGCATTACAGGAAGAAGATGCTCAGCAAATCTTAGATTTAATGGATCGTTTTAATGCTAGCCATACACTTATTATCTATCGGTTTGCCACCCAAGACACACTAAACCAATTGCCTAAATCTAAATGCAGCGCCTTACGCGCACCTGTTAATGAAAATGCCGTTAAAGATCATTGTAAATCCTTATTCACTAAAAATAATGCAATCATGACCTTGTATGATATGGATGTAGCGAATGATACATCGATTGCTCCATCACGGCGTTACGATGACGAAACCTTAGTCAAAATCGTAGAAATGTCGCCCGCGCTGAAATGTGAATGTCCGCATCATCTTGCAGAGCTAGTATTTTCATTAACCGCTTTCGAAAAATACAGCAGTGAATGTGAAAACCTTAATCGTGAGGATTCGGAACTGCATGCATATTTGAGCAATACCACAGCAAAAGCCCGTCACATCATTGAGAATGCCCTGGAAAAAGTAATCGAACTCGAAAACATTCAAATATGAGCCTGGAGCAAGGCGTTAATAAGTATTTTTGGTGTAGACAAGCAAATACTTTTGCTAGCCTCTAAAGAATCTGATGAATTTATAGGATCGTGTTTCAAAAATCGAAAAATACAGACTCGTTTAATACGAATTTTGTATCAATTAGAACTGAACAAAAGTCTTTCAAAAACACACTAGTCTAATGCGATTTAATGACACCCCCTATTTTCTGCCTGTTTTGGTTTTTTCAATTAAAAAGAATCAATGTAAAATCTCAGATACAAAAATCAATCGTTAATTTTTTTTGACGATCAAACAAAATCATCCTTGTTTTTAATGACTGAATACGACAAATCAAATTATGTATGTCTTAATAATTATTGTAGAAAGATAAAATGACTTTGACTGACATAGGTCAATGTTCCTCCATTTCTATTTGAATATACTCATATTTTTACAGGTACATCATTACTAACGAAGGACAAAAAATGAAACAAGATATTATTGATCTAAAACGTAGAAACATTTTGAAGAAAAGCATTTTTGGTTTAACTGCTGTTGCAGCAGTTTCAATTATTTCATTGAATGCTTACGCAGACGAGCTACCTGATTTATCCGAAGATGACCCGGTGGGAATGGGCTTAGGCTACAAAAAAGACACAACAACGGTAGATGCGACAAAATATCCCAAACACACAGCTGAACAAAACTGTGCTAATTGCATTTTATACTCTAGTAAATCAGATACAGCAGGACTGTGTAGCATTTTTGCGGGTAAGCAAGTCAGCGCGGAAGGTTGGTGTTCGGCTTATGCTAAAAAAGGCTAAATTAATAACAAGCTAATCGCATTAGTCTTATTGTTGATGTTTTAAGCCGGAAAGTAATATTAACTTTTCGGCTTTTTTGTGTCCTTAGTTGCCCTAAATAAGCCTTCAAAAAGTTACGACTTACCATATAAATGACACCCCCCACCTTTTTCGCTGTTTAACTAACGTCACCTATTCTTCAGGAGTTACAAGCACCCTGAATTTCTAGCAAGACAGATTCAGTTTTAAATAAATTATCTATAGCAGAAACGTCTAATACCTTGCGAGTTGGGGTTTACAACATTCGGTTACTTCATCACAACTCGAGCATATTAAAAATATTAAACTTATGATTAAGAATTTATTACTTCTGTCAATTTGGTCAATATATTACTCCAACCACCTTCATGATTAGAACGACGTTCTTCATCAATAAATTTTACATGAGTAAGCTCGATATTAGTTCTGTCATCATCTTGCTCAGTAAAATTGAGCGTAACAATACTATTATCAACCGATTCTGGAGACTCCCATGTAAAGACCAGTTTTCTTGGACGGTCAATTTCTAGATATTTCCCAGTATGAGGAATCTTATTATCACCAACATGCATGATTATAGTAAATGCCCCTCCTTCATGGGCTTCATTTTCAACTTGAGAATTCTCCATTCCAGGCATTGGAAGAATAAATCTTGCTAAAGTTTCTGGATTTAACCAAGCATCAAATACCTTTTTTATTGGCGCTTCAATTATTTTACTTACATTTACAGTTAATTCAGTCATCTTCAATCTCCATTATTTCAGTAAGTTTTTCAAGGCGGAGTTCCCAAATAGATTTAAGTTCTTTAAACCATTTTTCTACAATATGAATTTGTTTTAAATCTGCTTCTATCCAATGAGTTCTACCGATAGTCTTTCGAGTAATAAGTTCGCACTTTTCCAAGACTTTTATATGTTTGGATATAGCATTTAGCGACACATCATAATACGAAGCTAAGTCGGTAACACGAGAAGGGCCTTCTTGACAGAGTCTAGTTAAAAGTGAGCGACGTGTGACATCACTCATACTTTTAAGAACCTCAGATATAATTTTATCATTACTATATTCAACCATATGGTTCAGTATACATAGAGGCAAGTTATATTCAACCTTAAGGTTGAATATTTACAAAAGATTTTTATGAAATCAAAGAATTCAGATTCGATTTATATTATTTTAAATGACCTCCCACCCCTACTTTTGGCTATTTTTATTTTTAGTAGTTAAACATATTCCTATTAAAGCAACTGCAATTCATCAATAGCAATAGCCTGATCTTCTAACCAAGGAGATATCGAGACTAATTTAGGCAGCAATTCATTAGTAAAGGTACTGCGGCAATGGGCGGCTATCTCTGATGGCAAATCACCTAATTCTCCCGCACGTGCTTTTAGGGTTAGCGAACGTGCACTGACAATACCCAAGGGTTGAACTACTACGTCTTCTAGTAATTCAGGGTGTTGTAACAAACATAAACCAGTCACTAATGACCAGCCATCACCTGCTTGTACGAAGTTCATTAAGGTCTGGGTGCTATCAAACTCAAAACGATCATTCACCTCAATATTCATTCTGCGTAAAATGACATTAGTGCTATTGCCAATGCTTGATTGTCGGTTGTAACGAATGAATGGGCAATTTCGAGCTAATTGTTGAATATCAACTGCTTTAGGGTCTGGTAAAGAGTCTAATAATGATTGGGAATAAATCAATACAAACGGATCCCGAAGTATCGGGTGGAGTTCTAAACCTTTCACTTGAGCCATAACATCGGAAGAAATCAATGCATCGATTTTACCGTCCATAAACTCTCTGTTTAAGTTTGCTGTTAAGCCTGTTTTGAGAGATATAACTTCTGCCCTATTATCTAGTTTTTTCAGGAGTTCACGCGCAACCGAACTTGCCACTGAATCAATTAAACCTAATCTAAGCTCGGGTAATTTCTCGCCGGATGCAACGCGTACTGCCGATTTCATTTGCTGTACATTGGCGAGTATTTCATCAGCGTATGATTTCAACGCGACACCACTAGCGGTTAAAACAGGTGGTATGGTGCGGCGCACGAGTAATTCTGCGCCTAAATGCTCTTCTAGTATTTTGAGTGCTTGAGAAACCGCAGATTGGGTTACACCCAACTTTTTGGCGGCTTCTGTTAAGGTTTGACTATCGCTGATAGCGGAGAAAATTCTTAATTCCCTTAACTCAATATCAGTTTCACGGCGCAACATCAAAGCATTACCCTTTTAAAATCATTTACGAATAACTTTGTAACAGTTATCGTTTAATTACACTACTAAAAGTCTTTATAATTATTATGCTGTGCTGTTACCTGATGTTATCTGTCGATTAATGACAAATTAGCTCCAAGGGAAAGGACTGTTTGATACTGGGTGTAATTTGCCTTCAGCATAACGTGAGAAACGGAAGGGTTCGAGTAGTGCAGATTTTGTAGCACTGTCATCACAAATATCTTCAGCGACTAATTTACCTACGCCCAACATTTTATAACCATGATTTGAGTCTGCGATCATGTAGCAGTTGTCGCGTACTTTATCGAACACAGGAAAACTATCTGGCGTAAATGCGCCGATTCCGCCTGATGGTTCTTTCTTGAATAATGGAATAGCGCCTTCAAAACGTTTTTGACAATGCGCGAGTGCTGAAACCCACATATTGGTGAATTCAGTACCAACGATAAACTCTGGAGATTCAGGGCCATAAGGGTCGACTGCCACAGAGTCTGCATGTTTATCAACAATAAACGGTGCTGCGCCACCTTGTACGCCACCAAAGTGGAAGTCAGGTTTGTAATAGATTCCCCACATTTCATCGGTAATTAATTTACCATCTGCATCGGAATACAATGGTGCGTCGGTATCAACGTGAATTACCGGTGGCATTTTGCCGTCGTTAGTCACTTGCAGTTTTGGATCAACACCCAAAGTGCCTTCTTGTAATGACCAATAAACCCACATTGGAACATCATCAGTTATTACACCCGTTTCTGGGTTTTTAATGCTGATTGTTTGAGGCATTTCTAACATGTCCCAGAATTGTTTCGCCCATGGACCTGCGCCAATCACGACGTAATCCGTTTCGATATTACCTTGATCTGTTTCTACTGATTGAATAGAACCTGAAGCATCTTGTTTAAAGCCAGTAACCGTAACACCACTGATAATATTAACGCCTTCGGCTTCTACTTTTTTCGCTAAACCTTGCATTGCTAGTGTGTTGTTCGCGTAGCCACCTGGCTGTTCGTGAAGTACTGAAGTGATGCCTTGCGCGCGCCAATCACTGAAAATTCCTTGCATGTATTTTGTGCAATCGTCTTTGCCTTCGACAAAAGTCGACTCGTAACCGATAGCTTTTTGTTGCTCGTAAATAGTCGATACATCTTCATGCATGCTTTCGCTACTAATCTGCATGTAACCGACCGGATGATAACTATACGTTTCTGGATCACTTTCCCAGACATTAACGCTGTGCGCCATTAATTCGCGCATCGCAGGCTGAAAGTAATTATTACGAATAACGCCACAGGCAATTCCCGTTGCACCAGCACAAATACCAGTTTTATCAACGATGGTAATATCAGCGCCTGAACCTTTATTTTTATCTTTAAGCTCAAGTGCTAAATGATACGCCGTACTAAGGCCATGAATACCGCCACCAATAATTACGTAAGGTGATTGTGTTGGAATTTTCATAATTAACTGTCCTTAATTTTTGCGTTTATCAAAAGGCTTAAATCAACACTTGCATATAATTAGTGCTCAGTGAGTGCTTAGGTATCTTCGTGCAAGCTTCATACAGGTTTTATCCATGCTTCAAGCAAGGCTCAGAAATATAGAAGTGAGGCTCTTATTTACTATATATACATCAACTTACAAATAAATTTTCTTTCATATGTAAACTCAAGTCAACTCAAACACCCCATTATTAGACCTTCTAATAATGAACAAGCATTATCTTTATAAGCATATGCTTCAATTGCTTAGATAAATTCAACATCGTATATTTCACAAAAAATCGGGCATCAAGCTTCAACTATTGATGACCTAAATCTTAATCGAATATTTCTTGGAGATGCACGAGGTATTCCATCGGAAATGATTCCCATTATATCGAAACGGTTTTATTGAAGGCTTAGGGATTTTAAATCAATATTAATTTGCGCTGATGAGATTCAGCAGCAGATAGTAAATAAATAGTAAAGCATAAAAAAGGCCTGTAACGAAAAACGCTACAGGCCTTAATATAATGGTGGGGCGTGAGAGATTCGAACTCTCGACCAATTGATTAAAAGTCAACTGCTCTACCGACTGAGCTAACGCCCCTTTCTATTCAGTTATAACGAATTATTATTAGATAACAATAGCGCTCTGAAGCAAGAAGGCGTGCAGTATACACTACCAATATCGGCTTTCAAGCGCTTTTTTATCATCTAACAAATAAATTTTACAGCTATACTTTTTCCAGTTTACGTAGCGCATTTGGCAACAACTTTAGGTCTGCCAAACTAGCCACTAATGCTTTCATAAAACTGGCTTCTTCTTCATACACTATTTTGTAAAATTGGATTTTCATAGTTAAAGCGCTACCAAATACAATCGCTATAAATGTTAAGAAAGAACCCATGGCTAAAGTTGATACGCCGGTAA
Organism: Cocleimonas sp.; assembly: GCA_036960615.1. GTDB lineage: Bacteria > Pseudomonadota > Gammaproteobacteria > Thiotrichales > Thiotrichaceae > Cocleimonas. The sequence continues at coordinate 43,424 of JBALXO010000019.1, forward strand.
CGCCTTGACCTATAGTACAACCCATAGCTAATACGCCACCAATACCCATTAGAACTCCACCGATGATATGAGATACAAAGTCTTTCACACTGGCAAACCATTCTATTCTGAAGCTCTTTGTAAATATTGAATAAAAGAAAGCACCCGCTACCACACCAAACCCAGCTACTAATGCAAAAGTCAGCATCGTATTAGAAAAACCTGTCTCAATCCAACGGATAAAATGACCAGAAGGCTGTACGAAAGAAAAAGATTGTGCTCCTAATGCGAAAGGCCGGTCATCCATCATTTCTGCTTCTTCAAGTAGTGATTGCCCTAATGTTCCTGTAGTTACCCACCATGCAGCAACAACTACCACGGCAAGCACAACACCAGCTAAAACATTATCGAACTCTCCTCTAAAGTCTGTTGATTTCAATGCCCACAAGATAAAAACCCCACCAATGATAGCTGCAACGATAGCGCTTGTAACAGCAGGATCTGTTCCCACAAAGTGTGCAACAACACTTCCTAAGCCTTGATCTTCAATCTCCCTTAGTGATAAGTCTATAAAGGCAGGCTCCATCCATGAAATAAAGAAGTCATAACTGAAATTTGTGAAAATCATGAAGTAAGCCATGAGTCCCATGGTTAAAAATACAAAGACAGATTTGATGTTACCGCTACCCAGTCTAAGTAAAGTTTTATTACCACAACCAGAACCAAGCGTCATGCCAATGCCAAACATCAGTCCACCCAGTAAATTTCGTGGCCAAGCGAAATTGGAAGTTAAGTAAGGGGGGCTTGCGGTATCGTTGCTCGTAACTAAAGAAAAATCACTTAATCCACTAATTGTTAATCCCATCACACCCAGAATAGCCAAACCCATTGCAAAGACCCAAGCGCGCATTCGACCCGTATCGCCAATGTTCACCCAATCAGAAACTGCACCCATGGTACAAAAATTGGTTTTAGAAGCGATAACGCCTAAAATGACCGCTAAACCAAACGCCCATACTAGTATTGTTGTTGTAATTTCCATCAAGAATTCATCCAAAACTGTAATTAAAGTGAATATATCAAACGAAGAACCCTAAAAACCATACCGCAGAAGTGATAAGTGGTACTAAAACTGACATGTGTTGTCAGTTTTGAGGGAATAACGTCATAAAGTGACAGAATAAAACTGACAAATGATTGAATTATTTAAGGTATAGGACATGACAAAAAACTTAATTAAATATATAATTCAATTACTTAGAGTTATATTTGTTTTTTTGGCACGGCAACTGCATTTATATTATCGAACATATTGTTCATGCTGTTAAGTTTTCATTCATGCCTAATTGATTAAAATTGAAAGGGTAAGATAAGACTAAATAGTAACAATAAAACTTACTTACATTAATTAATGTATTAATCATAAAAATAATTTGGAGATTTAAAATGAAAAAGCAATTACAAAAAGGTTTTACACTTATCGAATTAATGATCGTTGTTGCGAT
>JBALXO010000020.1:0-36806 GCA_036960615.1 Cocleimonas sp.
AGCTAAGCAGGTGAAAGGCAAAAAACGGCCGTAATTTGGGAACCAGGATCAATGGCTTCCCTCTGATTCAAATCGGTAACGACACTATTTTTGAGATTCTACAAACAGAACCAACTGTAATTCCTTCAGAAACTGATGAAAATACTGGCGAGCTAAAAATACTACCACGTGAATCTGACACTACTCATTTGGCTTAATAATAAGTGAGTTAAAGGATCAGTAATCTTTAAAAAGCTAATCTTTAGCTTTTTCACCCAAATATTTATGAATAAAAACAGCAGTGCGTTGTAATGAATCCTTGGTCGCTAGATCATCAGCAAAGGTACGAACATGAGGAGGTCTAAAATCAAATCCGCGACCAACTCCAGGATAGATGATTAGCTGAGGCTTTCTCCCTTTTTCCTCAAGTGCTTTTACACCCTCCATAATCGGGCGCAATCGCTGGTATTGTTCGTGCTCACCAATAAATATCAACACAGGCACTTCCAAGTCATTAATCTCGGGAGCATATTGATAAACCTGCATCGGTTCCGGTAAATTTGGATCTTGCCAATGTGGATAAAACGAAACATAACAGGCGACTTTTTGTTGTTGTTTTTTATGAGTAACTAGCGCCTTAAGCGTCATATAGCCTCCCCGGGTATGGGAGACAGCACACACTTTATCACCCAAAATATTTGGCTGTTCTAAAAGTATATCAATGCCTTTTGCAACATCCCTATCGTATGCATAATCATGTTCCATAGGATATGGCTCTACGAATCTGCCGCTAAAAATATCAGGAGCAAATACGATAAAACCACGAGCCGCTAGACGCTTGGGAATGAGCATGGTTAAGTCATCTAGACCTCGCCTGCCATGCTGAAATAAAACAGCTGGATACTTTCCTGGTTTTTTGGGTCGAAATATATGAGCGGGAATATCTATATCATCATTGGTGTAGGAGATCTCTTCCGTAATCACGTCATAGTTGTCGACTTGAGGAATTTTTCCATTTTCCCACCAGTCATCGTCCCACCAAAGTTTAGCCTTGTCTTGTGGAAACTCAGTTTTTGTCCAAGGCTCATGATCCGCGAATATTTGAAACTGAATAATCATTATAATAAGTAAAGAAAATATTTTAATCATGGATTCTCCATTTGGTTTTTAACGACTAGGCTCAGCTCATTTGCCCTGCGGGTCGTCGCCACTGCATTCCAACATTGTCTTCGCTGCGCTTCGGCTGGCACTTTTCAATTCAAGGTTCACTTCGAGAAATAGAATCTAAGCTATGCGCATAAGATATGAAAACTCTAGGTCGCGGGTAATTTAGATCGTTCTCTTCACAACTCATATTTTGAGTAAATCCATTTTTTGTTTTTTTGTGTGTCGTTCTAGATTATTGTAGAAAAATTAATCTTTCACTATCAGCCTATAATTCGGAAATACAGAACTGCCTAATGTAATAGACGAAATAATGGAGTCAATTACAATTTATTTTTCGAATCTATCCGTTTAGCTGTTGAAACCAAACCCAGTTCTTCACGTAAAAGCTTTGCTCGATCATGAATAGACACCAGTCCTGTTGCCATTTTAATCACCCTAACATGACCTTGTTCAGTTATCGCCCATAAAGTATTTGAGTCGATAAAACCTAATTTACCATTATGTCTTACACCTATATCAGCTTTATATACCGCCGTACATGATTGCAGATCATAGACTGTCAACTGTGAGTCAGAGGCTTCTGCAACAGCCAGTAACTTACCATCCGGACTGAATACAGCCGCAGATGCAGAATGATCTAAGAGCTCGGGACACAAAAGTGACTGTCCAGGAAGATTATTAAAAAACAGTTTACCTTCATCAACACTCGCAACAACGCGGCGTAATGGATCATCAACACGCCAAAAGTCTAACATTGAAGCAGGCAGGCTTGCGGCTAATATTTTGCTTACTCCATTTGCAAGATCAACATCCAACGGTGCCAGCCCTTTATCACTAAAAAGCATCGCAAGATGATTGTCATCTGCATAATAATAAGCTGAATTTAAATACGATCCTGAACCTTGATGGCTGGATGGCATTTTAATTTGATTTACACTTCCGTCAGCGTTTACTGTAGCGTAACGTGAGGAAATTTTTGGCAAATGCGCTAATGAAAGTTCAATGAGCGCCTGACGTGTTGATGGCGAACCGTACATTTTCCCTGACTGCGCCTGTTGTTGCCAAACAGCGGTTGCCTTTCCTTTTTTATCCATCTTAAACAAAATCATTTTTCGTTCATTGGGGGCGGAGGCGCCGTCACTAGCAAGAATCCACAAAGTATCGAGTGTGTATACAACATCATTTACCGACCACCCTTCGATACGGTGTGTTTTAATAATCTCGCCAGTTGCTGTATCAAGCTCAACAACATTGCCATTTCGTCTGGGAAGGGCGATACGCTTTGCATTCAACGATATTGCGTGGGCAATCGGTATATTCGCCAGAAAATGACCAGAAAATAAATCATCAATCCGCGCAAGCTGTTTACCATCTGAATTTCGATATAGGATGATTTGTTTTTTTAGATCGGGCGGACAGTTAAATCGACAATCAGTCGACTCTACAAGTGCAAGACTCTTTTCTTCATTTAAAAACATCATTGCACGTTCTACATTATACTTATCAGCCTCTGATGATTTTATTTCAAATGGTATAGCCGGAATAACTGCCATATTATTTGAACCGTAAACACGCGCATTAAATCCAGTCACAGGATCTTTGTATAAAATCGCAGCTTGTCCAGAGCCACTCGTTATACTAACGACATTAGCTTCCGGTATATTACTGTCTGCTGCACGATCAAATTGCCATGCACGAAGTTGACCGTCATCGCCAGCACTATACAAGCGCGAAGTCCCGACATCATAAGCCAATGCACGGACTTTTCCCTGATGTCCGTAAAGTGTTTCTTGCGTGGCATAATGTGGTCCAAAATAAGTCTGTACATTATTATCATTAACACAGGCTGAAAACTTAGACTCAGGCTCAATGAACCACTCAGTCTCATCTACGTTGAATTGATCAAGAATTCCTGTGCGTTGAACAGCACAGTTACGAAATTTTATTGCTTCTTTATTCTGTTGCCACACCATAGCCGACGAAAATGATCTTTGATTACGTGCAATAACTAGCTCTTCAGCTGTCAGCGCATCGACAGAACCAATGCGATTCTCTGTTATAAGATATGACTGTAATGCATCTGCATTTTTAGCGCTCCATAATTCTACGCACCAACCTGCATCTTTAACGGGACGCGCATGTGTAATGATTTTCCCGTTCTTCGATAAGGTAACTTTGTCACGGCGTTTATCGTTTGCATGAATAAGTTGTCCTTCACACGCTAGAGACGAATCGGGTTTGGTGAAGGTACGTAGCTTGTTTTCATTTAAACGCCAGAGTGCCAGTGATTTTCGTTTGTTCCCCCAATTTAATACCAATGTTGTTTCATCAGTAAAAATGGCTTCTAATCGTTCACCATCATTGATTGATGGTCCATCGACCTTTGCTACGAGTCGAGGAGTTGGGTCATCTCCTGATAAAGGTACTTGCCAAACACCCAGGTCACTTTTCTCTTCAGTGGAAGCACTAACAGGCCTCGTTACCATCAAATGACTGCCAGAAGGTGATAATGGAGCGAAGGGCCCTACCCACCATTTCCTGTCTTTTGTTTCTAAATGGCGCAATACTTTGCCTGTCGTCAAATCACGCACTGTGACCTTGTGCTGTACTTGAAACTTGTTTTTATTATCTAATGATTCATCAGAATTAATACTTGCGACCAAGGCAGCTGAGCCTAACCACTGTAACTGCTCACCTTCATCTGATTTCCACTCTACAGCACCAGTTTCAGTATTTATCACACGCACTTGCCCATCTTCAAACCAAATTGCAAGTCGACCATCTGGCAAGAGGCGCAATTCATTTATGCTTTGCTCAAAATGCGCAACCACTTTAAGTGCGTGATTTGCAGACATTACTCGCTTAAGTGCAGCAATGGCCTCTGGCGTAACCGGTCGGGTTGGGTTAGACAATTCCGATGGTAATGCATCAAGCGTATAAACGAGCGCATCATCTACCTTATGCTCATCCATTGCTGTCTGGCTAGATAAAGCAAGATTTATGGATTCTGTCCTCAACTGTTCTTGCTCTGCAAGATCACGCTGATGTTCAGATTCAATGTACATAATAGAACCTGTACCAATACCGATCACAGCGAGCACTACGGCTATGCCAATTTGTATTCTCTGCTTACGAAGTCGACGCTGCTCTCGCTGCCATAATGTATCGAATTCCACTCCTAGCAAACCCGCAACAATACGCACGATTAAACGATTGAATGGTTCCTTATTGGCATCAGGCGCGAGAGGTTCATCTGGCACATTAGTAAGCTCACCATCATCATTCACTTTAACTAGCATTGATGGTGCAAAGCACATGACCTCGGGATCTGTAGAGTCCGGCTTACCATCTACAATGATAGCCAATACTTTTGCTGAAGGACCACGAGACTTAAATTTCCGTATTTCAGCATCGACCCATTTAGATCGAGCAGAATTAGGACTACATATGACTATCAGTGCCGCAGAAGAATTAAGTGAAGATTCTAATGCTTCACCAAGACTTGGTGCGCCTGCCAACTCATCGTCATCTCGAAAAAAACGACCAAGGCGTTTTTTACTTATCGTATCGGATACAATGCCTGTAGGTAACCTATAGGCCTCTAATGCTCGGTGAATGCGTTGAGCCCAGTATTTATCTTTTTGGCTATAACTAATAAAACCCGTATAGCGAAATTTATCTGATGAATTCAATACATCGTTCATACAACATTTCCTTAGAAAAATAGCGCCCAGTAACTGTTATTGTTAAGTTATTCCCTGAATAATCACATGCTGTCGAAACCCAATCAAGACAAACGCGAAGGACGAGCCCTAAAAATTAGCACGATAGGTCGGATAAGGTACGCCATCCGACATTTTCCAATCATTTAACTGCCCTTGTCGGATGACGCTGCGAATAACCCATTGTTCTGACCCAAATTATCCACCTGTTCTTTTTTTAATTAAATCGATGCTTCATTTTGGACTAAGCTTGAGCATGATTAATTTGGTGATTTCTGAAAGTAATTACTTCCCAACTATGACTTTCAAGGCTTTTGGTATAACTTCAAATTCCACTGGTGTTTCTCCTACAAACTCTCCATCAAGTTCGAGCAGTGTTGGTGCATCATCAACAGCTTCAACTTTCATGTGTTTAGCCTTGTAGAGTTTCGCGTCTTTAAATTTTGCGATTTTTCCACCATAGAGATAATGCGTTGAAGCGATGACTTTCAGTTTTGGAATGCTATTGACGTATGAAATAGCAAACTGTCCATCGTCAATCTCAGCATGAGGAACGAACTGCATTCCGCCGCCGCTATATTTACACAAGCCAATATTAATGGTGTAAAAATGCTGATTTGCAACTTCTTTTCCATCCAAAACGATACGAGCCTGTTTACTTACATATTCAAATAGACACTTGAATATCAACAAATAATAATGCAATGCATTTGTTCTATTAGACTCTTGGGTAATATATGCATCGTATGCCATCCCTGCCACATTGACAAAATAACGTTGTTCTGGCTGATTGTTTCGATAGTATTTAGCTAAACCTATATCTTGAAGCGTGGTTTTTCCTGCTTTTATAATGGCAACAGCTTTTATGATATTCATTGGAATATTGTGCGTTTTCACCCAATCATTCCCCGTTCCTACAGGAATGAAACCATAAACAACTTCATTTGTCGGAACAATATTTTGTTGCATCAATCCATTTATAATTTCATGATTTGTACCATCACCGCCGATACCTATTAGTTTTCTTGTTCCATGTTCGATCAATAATTTGGCTATTTCTGTGCAGTGTAAAGCACGCTCTGAGCGATTAACTTTAAACGTTATATTCGCCTTTATCAGCGCTGCTTCAATGTTTTTCCATTGTTTTCCCGCTTTCCCGTTACCTGCGGAAGGATTGATAATGACTTGCCACATAGATTATGTTGAATCGCTGATGTTAGAAACGTTATTAAATATAGTATAAAATCTGCAAACAAATCTAAAATCGAATAATTAGGGTCAGAGTGAAGTTTTTTACCCCATAATAATGTTTTAAAAGACACCCCCCTACTTTTGACTGTTTTCAATTTTTGGTTAAGCAAAAATTGAAATGTGTTAACTCCAAATACAACAAAGCATGATGTATAAGGTTTAAATACAATACTATCCTTTACTCAATCACATGCGGCTGTGATAATTATTTCAACACCTAGAGCAGAACGTGCTAGTTTCGCTTCCCCACAGGCACGAGCGGGGGCAAATCCTTCAGGTACCCATGCATCCCATATTTCGTTCATCTCACTAAAGTCTTTCATGTCCGACAACCAAACAATCGCTTGTAAAATATTTCTACGTGATGAACCAGCCTCAATTAACAAAGCATCAACACGTGACAGACAGTCAAGCGTCTGATCTGCAATCGTTTCTCCACTTCCAACCTGTCCACAAAGATAAACTACACCTTTATGTTTAACGATTTTGCTCATACGTTCTGATGTATGTAATCTTTCTATCATGAAGAGTGTTCCTTTGAATCGTTTAAACTAGCAAGCTCTTTCAATGAAATTGGTTTAAGTGGTGATCGAATACGATAACTACCAACTGCATCCTGTGTTGCACCTGTTTCTGAAGCTAATATCTCTGTAACTGTTAATCCACAAAAACGTCCTTGGCATGGCCCCATTCCAGAACGTCCAAATGATTTTGTTTGGTTTGGCCCTTTACATCCAAGAGCTGCATAACGACGAATATCACCAGCGGTAACTTCTTCACAACGACAAATAATAGTATCGTCATGAGGTAGTAATATAGAATTCGGTGGAGGGTATGCTGCATCTAGAAATGGACGAATAGAAAGTTCGGAGCGACGAGTTTTTTGCAATGGAGCGACAACCTGATTTCGGTCACTTTTGCTAATTTTTCCAATACAAAACAAAGCGTTTAATGCACTTATTTTTCCTGATATTGCCGCTACTTTTGCCCCACCTATTCCAGACCCATCGCCTGATATTGTGAATAGAGAATGTGATGATTGACCAAAATCATCGGTTACGGGATGAAAACAACGTTGTGCCATATCGTAACGATGCTCTAGAGAAAGAGAGCGGGTTATTTGTGTGTTTGGCACTACTCCTTGATGTAAAAGAACGACATTGGTATCTATCTGATGATCTATGCCAGAAGCGCGGAATTTTACAGATTTCACATTATCCTCACCTTGGATACTAATTTCAGTGGCAGCTTTATAACGAGGAACGCGAGCCAATTTTAAGGCAAGAATTAATTTAATACCTTTGAGAAGTTGTTTCCATGATCTTAGTGCTTTACCAAAATGAGGCAGTGCTTTTAATAAGTTTTCAAGTGTTTGGGTTTCAACAATAGCTTTGGGAGGTGAGCCAGCCGCCAGCATTTGTGACGCAACTAAATAGAGTAGAGGGCCAGATCCTATTAGTACCGAATTACTCGGAACAATTGATCCAGTTTTCATTAAAATCTGACCTGCACCAACAGTCAATACGCCTGAAAGTGTCCATCCAGGAATTGGAACAGCACGCTCAGTAGCACCATTGGCTATTATGATATGTCGCCCTTGTAACCTTTCGGCTAACCCTTGATCGCTAAACGCTACATTGCCTTTTTTACCTACCTTCCAAACCGTCACGCCTGAACGATGAATCACTTGAGAATTATTAAGTGATTCAACAAGTGTTCTACCTTCGAGATAATCTGAGCCTAATATTTTGGCTCCTTGTTCCGTTACATTAGTAACATTGCGATATATTTGACCACCCGCACTTGGTTGTTCATCAAGCAGACACACTGAAGCACCGTTCTTATCTGCCATAATCGCAGCAGACATTCCAGCTGGCCCTGCTCCTATTATGATAATGTCAAAGTCATACTGCATGTCTATTCATCCACCGTTACAATTGGAACCCGTGATACAACCAGTCCATCACGCACAGGGGTAGTACAAGCTTGAACACTGACATCATCGACTAATACAAGGCAATCGTAACAAGCACCCATCATACAAAATGGTCCACGAATACTTCCACTAACAGGTGTTTGACGGAGATCTATAATACCTTCAGCCAGCAAGGCAGCTGCTACACTCATACCAGCTTTTGCTTTAATTGACTTACCATCAAATTCGAATTTCAGATAATAGTCTGTATTGTTTTTGTCGAATGTTTTAAACATCAAATCTATCTTCACTATATTGGGACAAATCAGGAGCGGTGTTACGCTCTAGTATCCAGTCAGGAATTAGCCGCGCGTGAGAAGCCGCTAGAGTTATTCCGCTATGACAGGTAACAAAACATGCACCTGAAACTTTAGGTGATCGTTGGTATATTGGAAGACCATCAGGAGACATTATGCGTAAAGCAGCCCAACTGCGAACAAGTTTTGCTTTTTCTAAGTGAGGAAATATCTCAATGGCATGTTGTGCTAACCCAGCACTGGTTACCATGTCTTCATCATCATCTAAACCTACTTCTGCCGAAGATGCACCTATTTGAACCCCCCCTTCATTCACTTGCCGTATCGTTCCCGAAGGATAGCGAAGAAAATAAGGAAGTTTTTCAGTAATTAATATTTGTCCTTGCTGTGGGCGAATAGGCACTTTAAATCCAAGTTTTCTACCCAATTCAACTGACCCAAGACCCGCAGCTATCACAAGTCCATCACCCATTACCTCAGTGCCATCTGTCAAAATGGCAGTGAAGTCATAATCTTCAGCTTTAATATCAACGACTTTCACCCCTGTATTAATCTTACCTCCTGCTTTTAGAACTGCAATTGACAGTGCACGAAGTAGATAAAGAGGATTTACATGTCCATCCATTGGAGAATAAATCCCTCCTACGACTTTTTTGCCAATTTCAGGAACGCGTTCTTCCATTCCTTTATGGTCAAGAACATCAAAAGGATAGTCACCTTCTAAGTTGTCTCGAAGGGATGTATATGACTGAACTCGTTTCTCTAATTCTTTTTCATCTGTAAAGTAGTCAACACCACCCACTTGACTATACGCAACATCAACTCCAGTCTGTCTTAGCAGATCAGCCGCAAAATCGCCCCAAAGTGCTGAAGAACCGCGAGACCATTTTGCATAATGGGGGGCTTCAGCTCCTTTACCTTGAACCCAAATCAGCCCAAAATTACCACGAGAAGCTCTAAAGTCATTATCATCACCATCTAAAACAATGACTTCTTTGCCTGCTTTCAAAAGTCCATAGGCTATGGAAAGACCCACGACCCCACCACCAATAATAATAGTGGCCATGATTTAACCTTTTCCGATGAATATTTTGTCGAGTCCGTAAAAACGATCGAGTATTAACATGACTATAAAGGTTAGAACAATAAGCACCGTTGAAATCGAGGCAATTAAAGGATCAATTGTCTGTGTAATGTGATGATACATTTTTACTGGTAGAGTTTGTGTAGCGGGTGATGCGACAAACACACTCATCGTCAGCTCATCAAAACTAGTAATAAACGCGAGAATCCATCCTCCTGCAACACCGGGTAAAATCAAAGGCAGTGTAATCCTTCGAAATACTGTGAATTTTGACGCTCCAAGTGTAAGGGCTGCATTTTCCGCATCCGTAGAAAGACCCGTAGCGGATGCTAATGCTAAACGCAGTGAATAAGGTGTGATCAAAATTACATGGGCAGCAGCAAGACCGAAGAATGATCCACCTAATCCAATTGACGAATAGAATTGTAAAAAAGCTACTCCCAATACAAGATGAGGAATCATTAAAGGGGACAATAGGAATGCTGAAATAGTATCGCGACCAGGAAATTTATGACGAGCGATTGCAAGAGCCGCAGGTACAGAAATAATCACCGCTATAGAAGCTGATATAAAAGCCAACCATAAAGACATCCAAAATGCATCTATGAAGTCTGGATTGTCTAAGATGGCATAAAACCATCGAAGTGATAAACCATCTGTAGGCAATGACAAATAACCTTTATCGGTAAAAGATACAGCTACAACCATAACAAGTGGTGCTAATATAAATATCACAAAAATTGCGTGAAAAATAAGAGCGGTTAAACCAAGTTTTTGCATTGTATTCTCCTATTCAAAGATATTTGAAAAGCGACGTTCTATCACTTTGTTGTAGCTAACAATGATTAAAATATTTGCTAATAAAAGTATGATCGCTATCGCTGCTCCAAGAGGCCAATTCAGCGTACTCAAATATTCATCATAAGCAGCTGTTGCTACGACCTTCAATCGTCGGCCACCAATTATTGCAGGGGTTGCAAAGGCACTGGCTGTTAATGCGAAAACGATTATGCTGCCAGATAAAATGCCTGGCATAGCTTGAGGAAGCGTAATACGACGTAATACCGTCATCTTTGAAGCACCCAAGCTAAGTCCCGCATCTTCACTTTGAGGATCAATTTTTTGTAAAGATGCCCAAACTGAAATAACCATAAAAGGCACCAGAACGTGAACAAGAGCGATAGTCATACCTGTGAATGTAAACATCAAACTAACGGGCTCATCACCAAACCCTAGGGCTTGAGAAATCATTGTTAAGACACCGTTGCCACCAAAAAACAATGCCCAACCTAAAGTACGAACAACAACTGAAATTAAAAGCGGACCTAATACGATTAAAAGAAATATCGAGCGCCATTTACTGCTTAACCTTGATAATACGTAGGCTTCTGGGACACCAATCAGTATACAAATGACTGTTACTAATAAAGATAAGCCAAAGGTTCTAGCAAAGATTTTTTGGAAATATGGATCGCCTAGAACCTCAATATAATTTGCTATTGTCCAGTCCGTTTGTATTCCGGTATTGAAATCATATGAATGAAGACTGAGAAGGAAAGTCATCACCATTGGTGCGCCTAAAAGTAGAGCAAAAAACAGAACTCCAGGCGTAGTTAATAAATATGGAACCTTTTTGACTTGTGAAGTACTCACGAAGCAGCTTCCTCAAAAAGTGTTAAGGCCCCTTTTTGCCAGTCCAGCCAAGCAATATCTCCCTTAGAATAACCTGCCGTTCCTGTATTCGGTTGCGTTACGAACAATTGACCAAGGTCACTGCTAACACTATAAAGCCAGCTCGCACCAAGAAATATTGAGGCATCAACACGTACTTCCTGTCCTTTTTTATCATTCGACATACGAAATTTTTCTGGGCGTATTGAAAGATCAATTGGAGTACCTTGTTTATGCATTTTAGTATCTACTTCAAACTTAATTCCATTAACTGAGACTTGATTATTATCAGTAACTTCACCTTTCAAGAGATTGGTCTTACCGACGAAGTCCGATACAAAAGTATTTGTAGGACGCTCATAAAGTTCGAGTGGCGCAGCAATCTGTGAAATATCTCCTTGCTTCATGACTACAATACGATCGCTCATTGAAAGAGCTTCTTCTTGGTCATGAGTAACAAGGACTGTCGTCACACCTATATCCTGTTGGAGAATTCTCAATTCTAAGCGCATTTCCTCACGTAGTTTTGCATCCAGATTTGATAGTGGTTCGTCCAATAAAAGCACGGGAGGACCAATCACCAAAGCTCTTGCTAACGCTACACGCTGTCGCTGACCACCTGACATCTGCTTAGGATAACGATTCATAAACTGGCCAAGTTTGACTTGTTCCAATGCATTACTCGCTCTTTCTATTCTTTCAGCTTTAGCAACTCCACGCATTTCTAGACCAAAAGATACATTTTCGATAGCGGTCATGTGAGGAAATAATGCGTAGGTTTGAAAAACAATACCTAATCCACGTTCGTTCGGTGGAGTTTCAGTTATATCTTTACCATCAAGTGATATTTTTCCAGACGTAGGAGTTAAAAGACCAGCAACCATTTGAAGCGTAGTAGTCTTTCCACATCCAGACGGACCAAGTAAGGATATGAACTCACCCTTTTCAATATCAAGACTCATGTCGCGAACAGCAACAAAATCTCCAAATTTTTTAGTTAATGATTCAAATTTGAGAAAAGACATTAATTATCCCACAGTATATTAGTAGTAAAATTGGCGCACTTCTTCACGAAGTGCGCCTTAGAAAAGAGACAGTATTTTAATTCTCTATTCGTCTAGTCCACTGTTTAGTCCAATCTCCACGTGCTGCATTTACGACCTTATAATCAATGTTAATCAAATTATCGACGATTCCAGCACCAGTAGGCAAAGCTCTGCTTTCCTCTGCTGTCAGCTCTACTGATTTATTTACAGGAGCCCACCCTTGCTTAACTGCAAAAAGTTTTTGCGTAGCTGGCGAAGTTACAAATTTCAAGAAGTCCTGAGCTAGTTCAGGGACATCAGAGTCAACAACGGGACAAGCAGCAACAAGTAACTTAACTCCTCCTTCTTTCGGGTATGCGAAACCGCCAGAAAACCCAGAATCAGCCAGTGCCTTTAATCGACCACTACCCCAAACTGATATTGCAATTTCACCATTTTGGAACAACTCTGACATTTTTCCTGAAGATGGCTCGAATACCAAAACGTTCTTAGCAATAACATCTTCAAATTGTTTGAAACCAGGTTCGATATTGTCAACTCCACCACCGTTAACCATTGCCGTCGCAATCAAAGCATGGAGGCCATAACCATTAGTAATTGGGGGGACTGCAAGTAAACCTTTATATTTTGGATCAGCTAAATCTTTCCATGATGTTGGCGCATCCCAACCTTTATCTGCAAACATTTTAGTGTTGTAAGAGATTCCTGTTGCAATAATACCCACACCAACAGCCTTGCCTTCAGGCATTCTTGCTGCGTTGTACAAACTACCAAACGTATCCTCTTTTACAGTGTCACAATAGCCGAAACCAATAGCTTGAGCCATTGGGCCGTCATCTATGAAAGCAACATCAAGTTCTTGAGAACTCGCTTGAGCACGCAATTTAGCTAATGTATCTGTTGAATTTCCAGGCACATAAACAACCTTCGCTCCTGATTGCTTTTCCCATTGAGGAATAATGTTCTCTTTGAATAGTTTTTCAGTAGAGCCTCCATAAGCTCCTACATACAGAGTTTTTTGTTCCGCCTGTACAGCCGTAGATGTGAAAGCCAATAAGCTGGCTGCGATGAGCAATTTTTTCATTTCAATCTCCTGTTGTTGTTGAACCTTAATCCTACATTAACCGATATATAATACAAATCACGAATATTAGGATTGTTATGCTAAAATATTATGTTCTTATTTTTAAGATATGTTATGAAATTAAATCACCGCCAACTTGAGGCATTCCGAGCACTAATCGAAACAGGAAGTGTGACAGAGGCTTCAAAAAGAATATTTGTCTCACAACCCGCAGTTAGTCGGTTAATTTCTGACCTTGAACAATCTGTAGGTTATGCATTATTTCAGCGAGAGAAGAAAAGACTTTCTCCTACACCCGAAGCATTAGCACTGTTTGAAGAGGTTGACAGATCCTTCATTGGCATCAGTAAAATTGCAGAAGCAGCTCAAGAAATTGGTAACTTTAGACGAGGTGCTTTGCATATTTCTAGTCTTCCCGCTATGGCTCTCGACTTCTTACCACGAATGATTTCAGAGTTTTGCAAAAATAAACCAGATATCTCTGTTAACTTGCAAATAAATAGTTCACAACGAGTCTTACAGTGCGTTGCGTCTCAACAATTTGACATAGGATTTGCAGAGATTGGCGCGGAACATCCTGCAGTTATATCAAGGGTTCTTTATGAAGCCCCTATGGTAGCAATTCTTCCTAAAGGTCATCCACTGCTGCAGCTTTCTGTGATCTATCCAAAAGATTTTGAAGGAGAGAATTTTGTGTCATTAGGCACAAACTATCAGTCACGTATTAATATTGATGCTGTATTTTTGGCCAATAATGTTTCCAGAAGACTTCAGATAGAAGCACAATTATCTATGGCTGTTGGCAACATGGTAGCAAGCGGAGCTGGGGTATCAATAATTGATCACATAACTGCCTACAGTCTAAGAGATCAAGGCCTAATCGAAACACGCCCTTTTTTACCTGAAATTAAGTATTCTTATCGTGTGCTATTTCCATCTCACAAGCCGTTATCACGAATAGGAGAGACATTTCTCTCTATTACACGTAAAAACCTCGAAAACTCCGATTAAGACGATTCGTGGATGGGTTATTGATAAGCAAACTAAAATCAATATTGAAAGCCCCCTCTTTTTAATGGATAGTTTTCATTTTTAAATAAAGCTAATCGATTTATTCTTAAATAAAAACATGTGCGAACGCTTTGATATACATATAAACAAAAATAAAATGATTGAGATATTTGATATCGATCAATCACAATTACCTGCTTTTGAGTCTAGCTCTAATATTCCACCAAGCACGCACATTCCTTTTATCTTTCAAACAGAAAACAAACGTCAATTAAGCAGTGCTTCTTGGGGGTTGATTCCGTCATGGACGAAAGATAAATCGTTTGCGAGCCATACCTTTAATGCTCGTTCGGAAACACTAACTGAAAAAGTATCGTTTAAAGAGGCATACAAACATCGACGCTGCCTGATACCTGTGAATGGGAAAAGTTGATAAGAAACGACAAAGTAATTGCCTAGCAACCCTACTGGATTGGTCGTACAGACAAAAAGCTATTTTCGTTTGCGGGTTTATACGAACACTGGACGGATGTTAATAGCGGAGAGCTTTTACAAAGTTGCACGATTATCACCTATGACGCATACCCAGCAATAAAACATATTCATCCACGTATGCCCGTAATTCTTCCCTCAGAACATTACCAATTATGGCTAAATGCCACGACAGATGATTTCCCCGTGATTGAAGAACAAGAAATAGATTTTTATCCGATTGAAAAAGAAGTTGGGGCGAAACAAAGTAATTACGAATTGATGTTTTAGAAAAACACACCTCTCTACTTTAAGTAGTTTTGCTTTTTTGATAGGGTAAAATAGATGTTGTTAAATATAAATACAAAACGATCATCAAAATAATGACTAAAAAAGGAATTTATGTCCAAGAAAAAAAATAAACAGTGGTTAATTTTTACCGATATGGACGGTAGTTTATTAGATCACTTTACTTACCAGTTTGATGAAGCCACTCACAGTTTACAGACATTAGCTAAACATAAGATTCCTGTTATCCCTATTACCAGTAAGACTCAAGCCGAGCTAGAGCAACTCCGAGATGATTTAAATAATCATCATCCCTTTATCATAGAAAATGGCGCCGCTGTTTTCATACCTAAAGGGTATTTCATAGAACAACCACTTGATACCACAGAAACAGATGACTATTGGATTAAGTCATTTGTTAAGCCGCGTGAAACTTGGCAACAATTAATTACTAAAATAAGGTCGCGTTATGAGGGGAAATTCATAACTTTTGCCGAAGCAGGACTAGATGGCATTGTCGAAATGACAGGGCTTAAGAGTGATCAAGCGAGTAAAGCATCACAAAGACAATACGGTGAGCCACTATCTTGGCAAGGTAATTGCATAGATAAAAGAGACTTTATTAGAGACCTAGAAAACATGGGTGCTAACATTTTAGAGGGTGGTCGGTTTTTACATGTTTCTGGTAAGTGCGATAAAGGCTTAGCACTTACATGGTTGAAAAATGTATTTCAAAACCAAGTACCTGAACAAGAAGTTACAACACTAGCTTTAGGTGATAGCGGCAATGATATTGCAATGCTTGAAACTGCCGACTGCGCTGTGTTAATTCGTTCACCAGTACACGAATTACCTATTGTAAAAAGGAATGAAGGATTATTTGTTACAACCTCTACAGGTCCAAAAGGCTGGTCAGAAGGAATCTCAAATTTTATCCTCACAGATTGAAACAATAAATAACATAAAAGAGGAAGTTAGAAGTTATGGCCGATTTTTACCAAAATGGAATTGTTACTACTTTACATAATTTAACTAACCGTCATCTTTCAGATATTGAAAATGATCTGGTTCAATTTAACAAGGAACGTCCATTAGGCTTGTTGTTGCCTTCTTTGTTTTCTGAACTTGAAGGGGAGGCAATGCCCAATATTGTTTCTCATCTAAAAACCGTTCCCTATTTATCTGAGATAGTCATCGGCTTAGATAGAGCAGACCAGTCACAATATAAAGAAGCTTTAGAGTTTTTCTCATCACTCCCTCAACATCACCGAATCTTATGGAATGATGGTCCAAGACTAAAAGCCATTGATGAAGAATTAAAAACTCACGGTCTCGCGCCCAAAGAAATGGGTAAAGGCCGCAATGTTTGGTATTGCATGGGATATATTCTGGCTTCTGGCAAAGCAGATGCCGTTGCCTTACATGATTGCGATATTGTCACCTATACCAGTGAGTTACTAGCACGGCTGATTTATCCCGTAGCAAATCCGATGTTCTCCTATAAATTCTGCAAGGGATATTATGCACGCGTAGCCGATGGCAAAATGAATGGGCGTGTCTGTAGATTATTAGTAACGCCATTGATACGCGCATTAAAAACTGTCTTAGATGAAAATCACCATTATTTAGATTACATGGATAGCTTTCGTTATCCCTTGGCAGGAGAGTTCTCATTTCAGCGCGAGGTATTGACTGATATTCGAATTCCCAGCGACTGGGGATTAGAAATTGGGGTGCTATCAGAATTACATCGTAATTATTCTAGTACCCGAATATGCCAAGTTGATATTGCCCAAACTTATGATCACAAACATCAAAAACTGTCATTAGAAGATCAACAACAAGGCTTATCTAAAATGTCCATTGATATAGCCAAATCGTTATTCAGAAAATTAGCAACCCAAGGCACCGTAATGACACCAGAGTCATTCCGTACATTAAAAGCTACCTACCTGCGTATTGCCTTAGATTTTGTAGAAACTTACCGTAACGATGCCATCATAAATGGCTTAACTTTTGATATTCATAAAGAAGAAAAGGCAGTAGAAATGTTTGCTAAAAACATCATAGATGCAGGTCAAATGTTCTTAGAAAGCTCAATGGAAACTCCCTTCATTCCAAGCTGGAATAGAGTGCAAAGTGCAATACCAGATATTTATGAGCGTTTATACGATGCTGTCGAAGAAGACTACAAAGAATTTTCATCGGGATTGTAAAAAGATGAAGCCAAGCAATCAGCAGTTAAAGCAAGTGTACAAAAGCGTTTTATATCATTTAGAAACGATTTATGAAGATCAACTTCCTGCAGAATCAATAAAGACAACCGCAGAAGAGATTATAAAAATAATGCGCTTGGATACTAATTACCAAGCGACCATTCCTTATCAGAATAATTGGAATGAAAATGATGTTGTTTTGATTAGCTACGGAAATAGTGTCCAAAATAAGGACGAAGCACCGTTAAAAACATTACATAACTTCCTTAATGAACATGTAAAAGATGTGATTAACAGTGTTCATATTTTACCCTTCTTCCCTTATTGCTCCGATGATGGCTTTGCCGTACAGGATTATTATCAAGTTGATCCACTCTTAGGTAATTGGTCTGATATTGAAAACCTTGCTGATGAATATCGTGTCATGGCTGATTTAGTTATTAATCATGGCTCCACCAGCAGTGAATGGTTTCAAAACTTTATTACAGGTGAAGGTGAAGGCCACGATTATTTTTATACAACATCTCAAGAAGCACCTATTAGTTCTGTTGTTAGGCCTCGGACCAATCCACTGTTAAGAGAAACAAAAACGAATAAAGGCGTTAAGTATGTATGGTGTACCTTTAGCCACACTCAAGCAGATTTTAATTTTGAGAACCCAAAAGTCCTTATAGAATTTATTAAGATCATTCGTTTTTATTTAGATAAAGGTATTCGTATTTTCAGGCTGGATGCGGTCGCTTTTCTATGGAAAACACTGGGCACTAACTGCCTTAATTTACCTGAGACACACGAAGTGGTTAGACTTATTCGCAGTCTCATTGAGCATGCCTATCCAGACACCATCCTAATCACAGAAACGAATATACCTAATCGTGAAAACCTCAGCTATTTTGGCAATGCTAACGAAGCGCATTGTATTTATAACTTCTCTCTACCGCCGTTACTTGTAAACACTATGGTGACTGGTAACTGCCATTATCTAAAGCAGTGGTTAATGAGCATGCCACCTGCACGTAATGGCACTGCGTACTTTAACTTTATAGCGTCACATGACGGTATCGGTTTACGTCCCGCTGAAGGACTATTATCTGAAGCCGAAATAAGCTCACTGATAAACACCATGAGAAATTTTGGAGGCGCGATATCTTGGCGAACTGGCGATAATGCAACTAAAAAGCCTTATGAAATAAACATCTCTTTATTTGATGCTTTACAAGGTACAACCGAAGGAAAAGATCAATGGAACATTGAACGTTTCATCTGTGCTCATGCCATTATGTTAGGTTTAGAGGGTATTCCAGGGATTTATATACATAGCTTGTTAGCCGCAAGTAATGACTATGAAAAGCTAGAAAAAACACAAGAAAACAGATCAATAAATAGACGTGTATGGGACTATGACCATATTCAAGCTGAACTTAATGACAGGAAAAGCCAGCATAGTTTGGTTTCCACGCAATTAAAAAAGCTAATCCAACTGCGCAAACAACAAGCCGCATTTCACCCTAACGCAACGCAGTTCACCTTACACTTAGGCGATGAACTGTTTGGGTTTTGGCGTCAAAGTATGGATAGAACTCAAAGTATTTTTTGCATTAACAATGTTAGCAACACGCCACAAATACTCAGAATATCTGAACTCAATCTTATTATTACTGATAATTGGCGAGACCTAATCAGCAATACAGTGATTGATGAAAGCATTGATGATGAAAATCAAACCTATACGCTCGAACCGTATCAAACACTCTGGATAACGAATATTTAAGCTTATATAATTTGATGGTATTGATACTCCCCCTACTTTTAAGCACTTCCTTTTATGAAATTCGTAACTATGCATCAACCTTCCCCGTTGTTTCCTTTCGAAAATTCACTTACTAACATCCTTAATTCCTAGAGAATCTATGGAGACACAGAAAAGCCCGAGCTTCATTGAGCTTCAACTAGACATTATTATTTCATTTGACTGTAGCTGGTGAAATTATGAATTTGTCATTTTGATACTTTATGATGAAGTCTGTTGATTTATCATCTCTGAGTATTTCTCTTGCTAGTAATGGTTCAAGTTTTACTCTTATATGTTGTGCGAGATTGCGCGCTCCATATTCTTCGTCGTAATACGTGTATAACTGAGATCTTGCGGTTTTATCTAATGTTAACTGAGCATTTTTTGATTTAAGACGATGGTTCAATTTTATTAATTCAACATCGAGTATTTTATCTAACCATTGATCGCTTAAATAATCATAGGATAAGACCCTGTCTATTCTATTTAAAAATTCTGGATCAAACTTTTTCTGTAGAGCTTGCTTAAGATAGGCTTTGTCATCAATAGATTTTGAGCCAAACCATTTTTTCCATCCCTTATTGTGTAAGGCACGGTGTTGATTGAGTTCTTTAACACCTATATTGCTAGTCATGAATATTAATGAATTACTAAAATCAATCTCATGAGTCCCTGATGACAAAACTAAATGACCAGTATCTAATACATTCAGTAGGGCTCGGATGACTTCTGTGCTGGCTTTTTCTAGTTCATCAAAAAGCACGATTCCTGGTTTGCTAAAACTACCTTGAATGGCATCACTATCGAATAATGAATGTCCTTCTTTACTACCAACATAACCTGGCGGAGCTCCAGTTAAAGAGGCGGCATAATGCTCTTGTGCAAGTGTATTCATGTCTATTCGACAAAAATTGTCACTACTGCCCAAGATACTTTGAGCAATTATTTTAACTGTTTCTGTTTTGCCTACACCTGTAGGGCCAAGAAATAAATTAACAGCAAGAGGACGATGCTTGATACCAAAATCTGCTTTAACGAGATAAAGCATTTCTTCTATTGATGAGAGTACAGTTTCTTGACCAATAATATGGGCCCGTAAATCCTGCATTACTTTTTCAGGCTTAAAATGAAACCTAGATTGTCGAGCTACCGAGTTATCTGTGGTTGCTTTGGCGTATTTTTCTTCATCAATACTCGCTTGGTTTGCCGATAGGCGTTCATTAATAAATGGCATGCTATCACCAACTACTCACCCGCCGTTTTTTCTTTGCCTTCTATTGGCAGATTACCAACGGGGCATTCTGCAACACCAATGCTGTTACGGGTCAGGGCTTCAACATCTTCTCTCGTTTTTTCGGCATCCAGTACCCAGCTTCGATAGAAATCAAATGGGCATTCTGCAATACCTTTATCACCGTCACCTGAGTTATATACACCGGTATATCCACGATGCAGTAATTTAAACAGATGGTTCTGTGATTGATCATTGGCACGTGCGTCACGAATTTGACTGACTGATAACTGAGCATATTGAACACCCATATCTTCTTCACCACATTCACCTAATGTTCTTCCATCAAACCCGATTAAGGCAGAGTGGCCAAAATAAGAATAAACACCATCAAAACCTGTGGCATTGGCAACTGCAACGTAACTGTTATTTGCCCAAGCCATCGACTTAGCCATCATGACTTGCTGTTCTTTAGCAGGATACATATAACCCTGACATCGAATGATCAGCTCTGCCCCTTTCATTGCACAGTCACGCCAAATCTCTGGATAATTACCATCATCACAAATAATTAGGCTGATTTTCATGCCTTTTGGGCCTTCGCTTACATAAGTTGTATCGCCTGGATACCAGCCTTCAATTGGACACCATGGGATACATTTACGGTATTTCTGTACGATTTCACCTTCATCATTGATAAGTACGAGCGTGTTGTAAGGAGCCTTATTTGGGTGATCTTCATGCCTTTCACCCGTTAATGAAAAGACTCCCCATGTACCTGCTTCTTTACATGCGGCACTGAATATTGCGGTCTCATCTCCAGGAATTGTAGCTGCTGTTGCCATCATTTCTTCTTTGTCATACATGATACCCATGGTGCTATATTCTGGAAATATCACTAAGTCCATTCCTGGCAAACCTTGTTTCATCCCTTTGATCATGTCAGCAATGTTTTGCGCATTCTCTAATACCTCTTCACGTGTATGTAAACTAGGCATTTTGTAATTTACAACTGCGACACCTACTGTGTCTGCACTACTTGAAATATCACCGTGTCTCATAAGTATTCTCCAATACAATAAAATATATACTTTTAGGGCTTAATATCTGTAACTGTCTCGTAAACGAAAAAGGCTGGCCAAAGTAAGAAATATAAAACAAACTTTTAACCAGCCCTTTTTGATAGCGTATCAACTAGAATGATAAGTTAATGACTGATCATCCAAGGCCGCATTGATGGAAACATTTTATCTCCATTGGCGGTGTACATAAGTTTAGAGGGTCGCTTTTTATGTTCACAACCACAGCCTCTTTTTAGCTTCTCCGCATTTTCAGCTCGTGAATCAATCGTTGAATATTGAGGCTCATGCTGAGCAACCTCATTTCTTTCAATCGCTTGTTTTTTCTCTTTGTCCATTTCAAACAATGATGGCGACATGATAATTACACGTGGCGATAAAGTTTGGCATTCAGGACAAGACGCTGGTTTTGCATGATCATCCATACTAGCAAGCTCATAAAACAAACCATGGTCAGAACATTTATAATCATAGACTGGCATTAGTATCTCCTTTTAATCTTTGTCCGGTGCCAAAGGCATTTCAACAGAACCATCCAGGTATTTTGTCGGACCATCTGCGTTCGGGTTTATATCGAATTCGAAGATATCAGTTGGGAGCCATAAAGTTGCGCAAGCATTGGGTACATCGACGACACCACTGATGTGCCCTTGTACGGGAGCTGTTCCTAAAATGGAGTAGGCTTGTGCGCCAGAGTATCCGAATTTTTTCATGTATTCGATGGCGTTTAGGCAGGCTTGTCTGTAAGCAACTTGAACATCGAGATAATGCTGTTCGCCTTCCTCATCGACAGAAATACCTTCAAAGATTAAGTAGTCATCATACTTTGGAGCGATTGGACTTGGCTTAAAGATTGGGTTTTTAATGCCGTATTTAGACATACCATCTTTGACGAGATTAACGCGCATATGAATCCAACCAGCCATTTCGATCGCGCCACAGAAAGTGATTTCTCCATCACCTTGACTGAAATGCAGATCACCGACTGAGAGTCCGCCTCCTTTTACATAGACCGGGAAATAGACTTTGGATCCACGAGATAAATCTTTAATATCACAGTTCCCACCATGCTCACGCGGCGGAACAGTTCTAGCAGCTTCTGCTCCAGCTACTTTAGCTTCGTCTTTTGACATACGTCCCATGTGCGCAGTTTCGCCGTAAGGAAGCGTTGCTAATGGGGGTACTCTTTCAGGATCAGTATCAACCAGAGCACCTTCACGTGTATTCCATTCATCAAGCAATTCTTTTGACGGTAAGCAACCAATTAAACCCGGATGAATGAGTCCTGCAAATTCGACACCTGGAATATGGCGAGAGCTGGTGAACATTCCTTTAAAATCCCAAATCGATTTTTGTGCTTCAGGGTAGTGTTCAGTTAAAAAACCACCACCATTCTGTTTCGAGAAGAAGCCGTTAAAGCCCCATTGGCTATCGTCGAATGTACCTATATCGAGGATATCAACCACTAGTAAATCTCCCGGTTCAGCGCCTTCAACACCTACTGGCCCCGATAAAAAATGTACTTGGCTTAAATCAACATCGCGAACATCTGAAGCATCATCATTGTTGGCAATTTGTCCGCCAGTCCAATCGATACATTCAATAATAAAATCATCGCCAGGTTTTACTGTTTCAACCATTGGAATATCTGGATGCCAGCGATTATGAATCTTGTCATTTTCATAGGGCGATTCGCCCAGTTTTACCTTAATTATTGTGTCAGTCATAATAAACTCCTTTTGTAATTACATTTGGTTGAAAAGTGGGGGGGTGTCTTTTTAAATCTATACAGATAGATATTTCCTAATCTGTTCGGTATTCACATCTTCTCTGAGGTCTTCATGAATAAATTCGCCTTTATCGATAACAATAATGCGATCAGCAATGGCCATGGTGAAACTAAGCACCTGCTCTGAAACTATTATTGTGATATCGCGCATCTTTTTAATTTCATTCAAAACGTTAGCAATGTCTTTGATAATTGATGGTTGAATGCCTTCGGTTGGCTCGTCTAAAAGTAGTACTTTTGGATTGGTAACAAGTGCTCTAGCGATTGCTAATTGTTGTTGCTGGCCACCTGAGAGGTTTCCACCTTTTCGTTTTCGCATATCTTGTAAGACAGGAAATAGAGCATAGATATCGTCAGGGATTCTCTTCAACTTAGAAACTTCCATGCCTGTTTCGATATTCTCCTGAACAGTTAACGATGGAAAAATCATCCTGCCTTGTGGAACATAGGCAATGCCGTTTTCTACTCTTTTGTAACTATCAGTATTAGTGACATCTACACCATCAATAGTAATTTCACCGTCTGTAGATTCGAGTATTCCTATTAGGGATTTAAACAGAGTTGTTTTGCCCATACCGTTACGACCCATGATTGCTAAGGTTTCGTTTTTTGGTACGTTGAAATCTAGTCCATGAATAACTTCGCTTTGGCCGTAACAAACTTTTAAGTTGGAGACATTTAGCATTTGAATACCTATCTATTGAATTTCATGTGTTGTGTTCTAAATTAAATTTAAGCGTTAATGACCAAGGTAAACTTCGATTACCTTTGGATCTTTTTGGACCTCTTCCATATTGCCCGTTGCCAAAATTTTTCCTTGGTGCAATACGGTCACTTTGTGAGCAATGCGCTCTACAAATTCCATATCATGTTCAATCACTAATACAGATCGCCCTTTGCATATCTTTTTTAATAGATCGGCTGTTTGTTCTCGTTCTTTAACACTCATGCCTGCTACAGGTTCGTCTAGCATTAGCAGTTGAGGGTCTTGAATCAGCAGCATGCCAATTTCTAACCATTGTTTTTGTCCATGACTTAATAGTCCTGCTTCAGTTTCCAAGTCATCTTGGAGCATGATTTCATTAGCTATTTCTTTGATCTTTGAGAGAACTTCATCTGAACGTTTGAACATCAAAGAACCGTAAACTCCTCGCCCATGAGGGTAGGAAATTTCTAGGTTCTCTAAAACGCTCAAGTTTTCATAGATTGAAGGGGTTTGAAATTTACGCCCTACACCTTCATTAACAATTTGATGTTCGGACATTTTAGTAAGCTCTTTATTTAGGAACTTGATACTGCCGGAGGTTGATTTTGTTTTGCCACATATCAAATCAAGAACTGTTGTTTTACCTGCACCATTTGGCCCAATGACTACATGTAGTTCATTTTCATCAAGATAAAAATTCAAACTATCGACCGCTTTAAATCCATCAAAGGAAACAGTGAGATCTTCTATCGCTAAGGTAAAGTCAGTATTAGAATCCATGCATAACTCCAGAAATTAAAGGTTAAAAATTAGTTTAAGAAAATTACTAATACGAGATTTAAGCTGTGCTCTCATCTGCTTTTTCTTCAACAGATTGAGTGGACTCTACTTTTTTAGGTTTTTTTCCAAAAGGAAGTCTGTCTGTTATGTGATGGCCATAATCATTCCAAATTCCTGCTAAACCATTAGGAAAGAACATCACCACAGAGATGAACAAACCACCCATTAAAAACAGCCATAGCTCGGGGAATGTTTCAGAAAATGTGGTTTTGCCGAAGTTGATAAGTAAAGTGCCGTATACCGCACCAATCAATGACATTCGGCCACCTATTGCGCAAAATATAACCATTTCTATCGAGGGCACGATGCCAACAAAAGATGGCGACATAAAGCCCACTTGTAAGGTGAACATGGCACCGCCAATGGCTGAAACCATGGCTGAAAAACTAAAGATAAATATTTTGAAGTTAGAGACGTCATAACCAGAAAATCTGACGCGATCTTCCTTGTCACGAATGGCGAGCAATAAACTGCCGAATTTACTGGTTAAAATAAACCGTGAAATCACTATTACGACTAACAGTAAAAAAGCATTCAGGAAATAAAATATATATTTCGCGTTATCGGAGGTAATGTCCCATCCATTTAAAGTGCGTAAATCAGTAATGCCATTAATGCCACCGGTAAATCCTTGCTGCCCTACGATAAGGATCGTCAGTATCACAGCGATCACCTGAGTAATAATTGCGAAGTAAACACCACCCACGCGGCGTTTGAACATTGCCGCGCCAATGATGAAAGCGAATAAAGCAGGCAATACCAATATGGCGATTATGGTTAGGGTGAGACTATTAAAAGGCTCCCAAAACCATGGTAATGACGTTATTTGATTCCAATCCATGAAATCTGGAATACCTGGAGTAGATTGAATTTTTGTGTTTTCTGCGGATGATGCTTCAAGTTTCAAAAACATCGCCATGCCATATCCACCCAAGCCAAAGAATACTCCCTGACCTAAACTCAATATTCCGCCATAGCCCCACAACAGAACAAGACTCACTGCGGCAAAAGCGTAGGTAAGATATTTACCCACCAAATTAAGACGAAATATATCTAGAAACACTGGAAAGATTACTAGGATTAAAGTTGCTAATATAAGAAACCCAAAAAATCCTTGCTTACCACCCATTAATTTTTCATATACAAAGTTCATACTATCTCCAATAAAATTTAGAAGTTGTCGTTAAGGGTTGGTTTTGTACTAACGACGAACTTTGCTAGCAAATAAGCCTTCAGGCTTAAACATCAAAATCAGTACTAGTGCGAATAAGGTATACACTTTCGCCATTGATCCGCTGATAAAGAATTCCAATATTGATTGCGCCTGAGCAATACTGAAAGCTGAAACGATTGTGCCAAACAAGCTAGCTGCACCGCCAAATACAACAACCATAAAGGTATCAACAATGTATAAGGTGCCGGTTGTAGGTCCAGTGGATGCGATAGTTGTAAATGCCGCCCCTGCAATGCCCGCGATGCCACAACCTAAGGCAAAGGTATATCTATCTATTTTTTTGGTGTTAATACCTACTGCTCCACTCATTGTTCTGTTTTGAGTGGTAGCTCGAACACGTAAGCCCCAACTTGATCTGTAAAGTAAATAGAAAACAGCAAAAGTAACTACAGCAGTTAGACCTAGGACGAACATTCCATTTATTGGAATATCTATTGTTTCTGTTGGCTGATAAGAACCCAGCAACCAATCTGGTAAAGCAGGACTCACTTCTCTTGCACCAAATAAAGTACGAAAAGATTGCTGCATAATTAAACTTAAACCCCATGTAGCTAGAAGCGTATCAAGTGGTCTTTTATAGAGATGCCGAATTAAGGCAAATTCGGCTAAATAGCCTAAAATCCCTGCAACAATGAAAGCTGCCACGATTGCAAAAATAAAATAATAGGGCATGAAACTAGGAAAATAATTCTCAGTAAGTGACGACATAAAATAAGTGACATAAGCTCCAACAGCCATGAACTCTCCATGAGCCATATTAATAACGCCCATTTGACCAAATATAATGGCAAGACCAAGGGCCATTAATAAAAGTACGCTGAACAAACTAATACCCGCAAAACCCTGCATTGCGAATATTGAAACTAGTTCACTAGATGTGTATTCGTCCATTTGATTATCTCCGTATAAAATAGAACTTTTAATTTATGCTCGAAATTGATCTATCACTTTTTTTAAAAAGTAATGTGGGCAGCTTGCCCACATTACTCAGTTCTACATTAAGCTTATTGATAACCAGCTGGGAATGGATCTGGCTCTAACAACTCTGATTCATAAACAACTGTTGCTTGACCATCTTTGTTCCATTTACCTACTCGAGCAACACTCCATAAATGATGGTTTTTATGCAATTTCACATAACCTTCTGGAGCTGTTTTAAGTTCAATGTCGCCTTCCTCAGAAGCCGCAACCACTTTATCTACATCGAATGAACCTGCTTTTTCTACTGCAGCTTTCCATAACCATGGGCCTAGATATGCCGCTTGAGTAACATCACCAATCACACTATCCTCGCCCCACATTTCTTTGAATGCAGCAACAAACGCTTTGTTATTTGGGTTATCTTGGCTTTGGAAATACTTCATGATTGAGTAGAAACCTTCTAGGTTTTCTCCGCCTATACCCAGCACTTCATCTTCAGTAACTGAGATAGTTAAAAGAGTCTGTTTCTTTGAAGTGATACCCGCTGCTTTTAACTGTTTAAACCAAGCAACGTTACTTCCACCCACTACAGCGGCGTAAATCACATCAGGTTTCTTCAAGCGGATTTTGTTGATTACCGAACCGAATTGGGTATTCCCTAATGGCTTGTATTCTTCTCCAACAACTTTTCCACCGAGCACATTTTCGATATGTTTACGGGCAATTTTCATTGAAGTTCTAGGCCAAATGTAATCAGAGCCAATCAAATAAAACGTCTTAGCTTTTTTCTCTTTAGCTACCCAATTAAGTCCATCTAAAATTTGCTGAGTGGCTTCTTGACCTGTGTAAATAACATTTTTCGATTGCTCTAAGCCTTCATAGAAAGTTGGGTAATAAAGTAAACCGTTTTCTTTTTCAAACACAGGTAAAACCGCTTTACGCGATGCAGATGTCCATGCTCCAAAAACTGCAGCAACTTTATCTTTTACTAGTAACTTACGACTTTTTTCCGCAAAGGTTGGCCAATCACTGGCACCATCTTCCTGAATGAATTCAATCTTTCGACCTAAAATGCCACCCATATCGTTGATTTGTTTGATTGCGAGCTTTTCTGCTTCTTGAGCACCTGTCTCACTAATTGCCATTGTTCCAGTCAATGAGTGCAATATTCCTACAGTAACTGTGTCATCAGTAATAGCTAAGCCAGTGGTGTTAATTTCTGCGGTGGGGGGAGTAGCAGCAAAACAAGTTGCTGATAAGAACATGGCAGCGGGTAATGCTATTAGTCCTTTTACAAAAAATCGGCGCAAACTATTTGGCCGTGTTTGATATCGAGAATACTTCATTGTTTAACCTCTTTAAGTGAATTGACGTTGCAAGACATTTGTTGTCGAAGAGGAGTATCAATTTCTAGGCTATTAAAGTGAATCCGCGTAACACACTATTCATCTACGTCATTTGACGCATAGCTGTTGGCATAGAACTTGTATAAGAACAAATAGAAGAGATCTTTTTACGCTAGGACGCTGCATCTGAATGCTTAGGCTTAATAGGGAGATATCTAAAAAAATGGTTAGCTTGGAGTTATTTACATGAGTGAACAGCAGGTCTTTAAAGCTCGGCGAAAATATAATCGCTGGGTGGCTAACGAAACATTAGAAGACTATGCCTTACGCTTTACCGCCAAAAAAGCTCGTAAATGGTCAACATCGCGTGTCTCAAATACAGCCTTAGGAGCAATCTCTTTCTTGGCCTTAGAGGCTATTGGCGGGACGATAACTCTGCTTTACGGCTTTGATAATGCAGTGATAGCAATTATGGTTGTTTCACTCGTCATTTTCCTGACAAGCCTACCTATTAGCTACTATGCAGCAAGCTATGGTGTCGATATTGATTTACTTAGCAGAGGTGCGAGTTTTGGTTATATCGGCTCGACAATAACGTCTTTAATCTATGCTTCATTCACTTTTATTTTCTTTGCCTTAGAAGCGGCAATCATGGCACTAGCATTGGAGTTATTATTCGGTTTGCCTTTGAGTATTGGGTACTTAGTTAGTGCATTAATAGTCATTCCATTAGCCACACATGGCATCACTTTTATCAGCCGTTTTCAACTCTGGACTCAACCATTTTGGTTGCTTTTACAATTGATTCCGTTTGTATTTATCCTCTATCAGGAATGGTCTGCCGTTGACAATTGGCTTAATTACGAAGGCTCTATAAATAACAAGATGGGCGAAAATGGGTTTAACCTGCTCTTTTTTGGTGCGGCTTCGGGAATACTGTTTTCACTCATCGCACAGATAGGTGAACAAGTAGATTTCCTTAGATTTTTACCGGAAAAAAACACCCAAAATAAACGTCGCTGGTGGTTTGCTCTAATCTCCGCAGGACCAGGATGGATTATTGTAGGAGCACTAAAGATTTTCGCTGGCTCATTCCTTGCGGTACTTGCTATTAATCATGGTGTGTCAGAAAAATTGGCAGGTGACCCAACCTATATGTATCTAGTTGCATTTGGGTTTATAACGGAATCACCCAATGTGGCTCTGGCTTTGGCCGGTATATTTGTGATTATCAGCCAACTAAAAATTAACGTCACCAATGCCTATGCGGGTTCTATCGCATGGTCAAATTTTTTCTCACGCTTAACTCACAGTCATCCTGGTCGAGTTGTCTGGTTGATATTTAACGTTGCAATCGCTTTGCTGTTGATGGAGTTGGGAATATACGAAGCGTTAGAACATATCTTAGGCATATATGCGAATGTAGCCGTTGCATGGGTAGGTGCATTAGTCGCTGACTTAGTTATAAATAAACCTCTGGGGTTTAGCCCCAAACATATCGAATTTAAACGAGCCCATCTTTACGATATTAATCCAGTCGGTGTCGGTGCGATGATCGCGGCAAGCGCCATGGGAATCTTTTCTTACATCGGTTTATTTGGTGAGTTAGCTCAAGCATTGTCTCCTTACATTGCTTTAGCGACTGCATTTATCGTCTCACCATTAATCGCAATCGCAACTAAAGGTCGATATTACATAGCGCGGGAGTCCAGCTTACAAAGTACAAAAGGGGTTTTGAATTGTACTGTTTGCCAAAATAATTTTGAAGTTGAGGATATGGCCTCCTGTCCTGCCTATGGTGGTGCGATTTGTTCTTTATGCTGTTCTCTTGATGGACGATGCCAAGATCAATGCAAAACTGGGGCTAGATTTAATGATCAATTCACAGGGTTTATTAATAAAATTCTGCCGCATAAATTAGCCTCTAGGCTAGACAATAGATTACTTCAGTTCTTGTTTCTAATGGGATTGATTGCCTCATTTATCGCTGCCGTTTTCTGGCTTGTTTATCAGCAAGTACCTATTGGAAATGACGAAGTAAATACACTCATAGCATCATCACTTAAAGAAGTATTTTTACTGTTGCTAATTATTGTTGGAGTGTTGGTATGGTTGTTCGTGCTCGCTACAGAAAGTCGTCAATTTGCACTGGAGGAGTCTCAGCGACAAACAGAAAAACTTAGTAATGAGATTAATGCACATAAAAAAACGGATCTGGCATTACAGCAAGCTACTAAAACAGCAGACTCTGCAAATAGGGCTAAAAGTCGATATCTAACCGGTATAAGCCATGAACTAAGAAGCCCCTTAAATACAATTCTTGGCTATACGCAATTATTAGAAAAGGATCAAAGTTTACTTCCTGAGCATCATGCAAAACTAAACTTAGTGCATCGTAGCGGTGATCATCTAGCAGATTTAATTGAAGGAATTCTTGATATATCTCGAATTGAAGCGGGTCGAATAGAATTACGCAGAGATCAAGTACCTTTAAAAACTCTAGTAGAAGATTTAGTTGAAATGTTTCGCATGCAGGCTGAAAATAAAGGTCTCAGCTTTACGTATAAAACCTCAGCTTATATACCTGATGTAGTCTTTGGAGATGAGAAGCGACTAAGACAAATACTCATTAATTTACTCTCGAATGCAGTGAAATACACTAAAAGTGGGGGGGTGTCTTTATCATTCTCTTATCAAAGCCAAGTAGCTGAATTTAAGATAACAGATACAGGCATTGGCATAGAAGCAGAAAATTTAGATCTTATATTTCAGCCCTTTGAAAGGATACGAAATCCTAGCTCACCGCAGATGCCTGGAACGGGTCTTGGATTAACAATCACCAAGTTTTTCGTAGAAATAATGGGAGGTGAAATTACTCTGCAAAGCAAAATAAATGAAGGCAGTACTTTCAAATTATCTTTAATGTTGCCCAGCGTTCCTAATCCTATTATTAAAACTGAAGATACAAGAAGAATACAATCATACGAAGGACAGCAAAAAACTATCATGGTGGTCGATGATGATGCTGCTCATCGAGGATTAATTAGTGAAATTTTGTCGCCTCTTAACTTCATTGTGCTTGAAGCTACGGATGCCTATAACTGTCTAGAAGATATTGAAAAAACACAGGTCGATATGTTCTTGTTGGATATTTCAATGCCCGGAATGAATGGCTGGGAATTAGTTGAATTACTACGAACAAAAGAAATAACAGTACCGATAATCATGATCTCAGCAGACGCTTTTGAGAATCCAAAACATGCCCTTGAAGACAACAAGCAAAATCAAACAGACGAAAGTAAAAACCGATTACATGATGATTATCTGAACAAGCCAATCAGTGACAAATTGTTATTAGACAAGATTGCCAATGCTTTGGGACTTCAATGGATTTATGAGCCAACGGATGTGTTACCTACTCTTGAAAAAGTAAGTGAGAATTCAGAGTCCTTTCATAAGGAAATATTTGAAGATATTGAACAGAGCGATTGTCACGAACTTATCTCAATGGCCGAATTAGGTTATGTCGATGGAATAGAGAAGGTATTGATACGAATGGAAAATACAAATAACAATCAAAAATTCATCGACAATATTCGCCATTTTGTAAAACATTATCAATTTTCTGAAATTATTTCTCTAAGTAAAAAGGCAATAGACTGATGGATAGCAAAGGAATCGTATTGATTGCCGAAGACTCTGCCGAAGCGCTTGGGATGCTCAATGAAACACTGGTAAATGAAGGCTATACCGTTTTTGTAGCAATGGACGGAGAACAAGCTCTAGCAATAGCAAATCGCATGGTTCCGGACCTTATATTGATGGATATTATCATGCCGAATATGGACGGAGTTCAGGCGTGTAAAGAGCTTAAAAAAAATAGTGAACTGACCGATGTCCCAGTCATCTTTATGACGGGTTTAAGTGAGAAAGAACATTTATTTCATAGCTTAGATGCAGGGGGGGTAGACTTCATCAATAAACCGATTCAACTTGATGAGTTACTGGCAAGAATTAAGGTTCATTTAAGAAACTCTAAATCAACACGAAGTGCCCATAATACTCTTAACCAAATTGGGCAGTTATCATTTACTTGTGACTCAAACGCTAGCATTTTATGGTCTACGGACAGTGCTAATGAATTATTAATTTCATCTGGAATAAATAGCGAAGAAAACACTCAGTTAATGTCTGAACAAATTCGATATTGGATATCATCTGATCCAGATAAACATAGTAGTTTATGGTTAAAAGGTTTTAATAGCCCAGTGCAAATTTGTTTTTTAGGTCGACCTGCGCCAGGAGAATACCTACTTAGATTTACAAATGATAATGAGGAAAACATACGAGCAAACTTGTGCAAACGTTTTTCATTAACAGAGCGAGAGTCTGAAGTATTGTTTTGGTTAGTTCGTGGAAAGACCAACAAGGAAATTAGTATCATCCTTACAATGAGTCCGCGAACAGTTAATAAACATCTTGAGCCAATTTTTAGAAAACTGTCTGTTGAAAATAGAACCTCAGCAACAGCAGTATGTCTACGTTATTTGAATCGTCGCTAGCTTATATTGATTAGAACCTTGAGCCCACTACCCCTATTCTTAGCATGAACAACAAAAAGTAGGGGAGTGTCTTTTTAAAATCCCAACAAATGATACTTTGTAAGTTTAATATCAATTTACTCTTAGCATTCCTTTATCAACTATAAAGCTAATCACCGTCTCGACGTTCTCACCATCTTTTAGGTTAGTAAAAACGTAAGGCTTATCTCCTCGCATGCGTTTGGTATCTGTATCCATAACTTCTAAGGATGCCCCTACCATTGGTGCAAGGTCTATTTTATTTATAATTAGCAGATCAGACTTGGTAATACCGGGGCCGCCTTTACGAGGGATCTTATCTCCCGCGGCAACATCGATAACATAGATTGTTAGATCAGATAATTCAGGGCTAAAAGTTGCACTGAGGTTATCACCACCACTTTCAATAATGACGAAATCAAGATCGGGAAAGCGTTCGCACATGGTATCTACAGCAGCTAAGTTAATTGAAGCATCTTCACGAATTGCTGTATGAGGACAACCTCCCGTTTCAACTCCCATTATTCTATCTGCATCTAGCGCATTGTGGCGTAGTAAAAACTCTGCATCTTCCTTGGTGTAAATATCATTGGTTACAACAGCAAGGTTAAAATCATCTTGCATTCTTTTGCATAATTGACGCAACAAAGCTGTCTTACCAGAACCTACTGGTCCACCAACACCAACGCGTAATACCTGACTGTTACTCATTACATTTCATCCTATGTTTATCTATTCATTAATATCTGTTTTATCAAGATCGGTTCTATTTTTAAAAACGTGTTTAAGATCTAAACAATCTTGAGTATTGTGTTTCGTGTTGCGAACTTAAAATTGCCATCATTGGCAACGATGCACCTATCTCATCGTCTGGAATACTAAAACCTGATTCGATAATATCGGGGATTTCAGGCAGAAAATCTGATAGTACTTTTTGTCCATCTGTTTGCCCTAGCGGTACTAATTTAATAGCAGCGGCAACTTGGTTATCTAGCCATGACCAGATAAATCCATTGGCTGCATTGTCTAATTCAATATTCCATTGGGTTGCTGCTAAAGTGAATAAGGTGATAAAGCATAGGTCGTTACGTTTGTGTAATTCCTTCGCTGCGTCTATGTCTAAATCTTTGAGTAATCTTGCTAGAGCTAAACCCAGATGATGGTCTTCGCTTCGTAATTCACTGGTTTCTCGTTGGGCGCGTAAGATGTTATTCCATCGTAAAACTTCGTCAATTTCATCATTTTCCCATGCTTTATAGAGCCTGATAAAAATCGGGATATCGACATGTAACAGACTTAGCTTGAGTGAATCCATCAGCCAACTATGTAAGCTTTTTTTATCCTTTATAAACCCTGATTCAATCGCAGACTCCAAACCTTGTGAGTAAGCGAATGCACCAATGGGTAGTGTCGGACTACTCAGTTGCAAAAGTTTTAATAGGCTTAAATGAGATTCAGTCATGCGAGTGATGACTATGATGATCATGGTCGTGATTATGGCTGTGGTCATCCGAATGATGATGGTGTCCACCACCACTATAAGCGCCAGACTCTGGTTCAAACGGTGCCTGTTCGGTCAAGACCTCCAAGCCCAAACCTCTAACCATTTCATCCAAGACATGATCATGCTGATAACGTAATTCACCCATATTAATCTGTAATGGGATGTGACGATTACCCAAATGATAGCAAGCTTTTGCCAACATTAAAGGATCATCACATCGCACACTAGAAACTGTTTCTGATGCTGCTCTTATCTGCACCAATATTTCTCCATCAGTGCTTATAATTAAATCTCCGTCTTGGAAACTAGTACCTTTGGCAAAAAATAAACCGCCCTCTTCACCATTATCTAAGGTGACTTTCAATCGGCTTTTCTCTCGTTGATCCTTAACCAAAGTCAAACTTGTGGTTGGAATCACGTAAGTATCAGTTACCTTATGTTCAAATATAATCATATTGTTTATTGGACCTGAGTTTAGTTAAGCTAAAACCATTCAGAATAGAAAATAGCGCTGCGCTAAAGGCAATACTTCCGCAGGCTCACAAGTGAGTATGTCGCCATCAGCGCGTACTTCATAAGTCTGTGAATCTACTTCAATGTTTGGCATATAGTTGTTATGGATCATGTCGGTTTTCTTCACGGTTCGACATCCCTTAACTGCACTCATCAAGCTTTTTAAACCCAGTTGTTCTGGAATACCTGCATTGATACTTGCCTGAGATAAGAATGTCATGCGGGTCGCTAAACGCGCACCACCATAAGCTCCAAACATAGGACGATAATGCACGGGTTGTGGGGTTGGAATGGATGCATTGGGATCACCCATCGGAGCTGAGGCGATCATGCCACCTTTGATTATCATGCTGGGTTTAGTCGCGAAAAAAGCAGGCTTCCATAAAACAATATCCGCTAATTTACCCACTTCAATAGAACCTACTTCATGCGCTAGACCATGAGACAGCGCAGGGTTAATCGTATATTTAGCAATGTAACGCTTGATACGATTATTGTCGTTTTGGGCAGGATCTCCTTTCAGACTCCCCATTTGTACTTTCATTTTATGTGCAGTTTGCCATGTGCGCGTAATCACTTCACCGACACGCCCCATCGCTTGTGAGTCTGAAGCAATCATCGAAAATGCACCTAAGTCATGCAGAATATCTTCAGCCGCGATTGTCTCTCGTCGAATGCGAGATTCTGCGAAAGCAACATCTTCAGCAATACCCGGATCTAAATGATGACAAACCATCAACATATCCAGATGTTCATCAACGGTGTTTATAGTATAAGGACGTGTTGGATTAGTTGACGAAGGTAAAACATTGAGTTCACCACAGGCTTTAATAATATCTGGTGCATGACCTCCGCCCGCACCTTCTGTATGAAAAGTATGGATAGTACGATCCTTAAAGGCCGCAATCGTATCTTCTACAAAACCAGATTCATTGAGGGTGTCAGTGTGAATCGCAACTTGAATATCATGTCGTTCGGCAACGGTTAAACAGTTATCAATCGAAGCGGGAGTCGTGCCCCAATCTTCGTGTAATTTTAAACCCATCACTCCTGCTTCGACTTGCTCATCCAGTGCTTCCGGCAAACTGGCATTACCTTTACCCATAAAACCTAAATTCATAGGGAATTCTTCCGCTGCTTGTAGCATACGGTGAATATTCCAAGGTCCTGGCGTACAAGTAGTCGCATTCGTTCCTGTCGCTGGACCTGTTCCACCACCAAGCATTGTGGTTACACCAGAAGTAAGTGCTTCTTCGATTTGTTGGGGGCAGATGAAATGGATATGCGCATCGATACCGCCTGCAGTAATAATCGAGCCTTCACCTGCAATTGCTTCTGTACCAGGGCCTACGATGATATCAACGTTAGGTTGAATATCAGGATTACCTGCTTTACCTATACCTGATATGCGACCATTCTTGATCCCTATATCGGCTTTAATGATTCCCCAATGATCAACGATCAAGGCGTTTGTGATAACCGTATCTGCAACTTCTGAGGAGGTTCTTTGACTTTGCCCCTGACCATCACGAATCACTTTTCCACCACCAAATTTAACTTCATCGCCGTAGGTGGTTAGATCTTTTTCGACTTCTAACCAAAGTTCTGTATCACCGAGACGCAAACGATCTCCTGTGGTTGGACCATACATTTCAGCATAGGCTTGTCGGCTAATCTTACTCATTAAAGCTCTCCCATGATTTGTGCATTGAAACCATATATCTTTCTCTCACCCGCATATTCGATGAGAGTTATCGTGCGAGTTTGACCGGGCTCAAAACGAACAGCAGTACCAGCCGCAATATCCAAACGATAACCACGAGTTTTTTCACGTTCAAACAAAAGCGCGCTGTTAGTTTCATAAAAATGATAGTGCGAGCCCACCTGAATCGGTCTATCTCCGCTATTTGCTACCTCTATGCTTATAGCTTCTCTACCTGCATTTAGCTCTATCTCACCATCTGCTACGATCATTTCTCCGGGAATCATAATGAACTCCTATACGATGGGATTGTGGACGGTAACTAACTTAGTACCATCAGGAAAAGT
>JBALXO010000020.1:36906-44829 GCA_036960615.1 Cocleimonas sp.
ACTCCTATACGATGGGATTGTGGACGGTAACTAACTTAGTACCATCAGGAAAAGTTGCTTCAACTTGCACGTCATGAATCATTTCTGAAATACCATCCATAACATCATCACGCGTTAATAAGGTTTGCCCAAAGCTCATCAATTCTGCGACTGTTCTACCATCTCGTGCGCCTTCCATAATCGCAGCACTAATGAATGCAATAGCTTCGGGATAGTTGAGTTTTACGCCACGGTCTTTGCGTCTTTCAGCAAGTAAGGCAGCAGTAAAAATAAGTAATTTGTCTTTTTCTCTGGGGGTTAAATCCATTAGTCGTTCACCTTAATAATATCTCGCGAAGAAACGTGTTTTAGACTCTTATAAAAGACACCCCCCCACTTTTCACCTGTTTTCATATCGTAATTATTAATTACGATATCAATATCAACATTCATCTTTAAGTTGACCAAATACGCGGATGACAAGCATCCCTACCTGAAATTTCAGGGCGAATAGTTGACCATATTAGTTTAAACATTGTTGATATCTGCTCGGCATATTGACCGAGGCATCGAGCCACTAAAACGTCATCTATCATGGTGATACCAAACTGTTGATTACCACTGATGTGCTCGATAGCATTACGTGATTTCTCAAGTAATTCTTGAGTCACTTGAGTTGCTATAAAAGTGCCAAAACAAGGATAGCCGTCTAAACTGACTGGACTTTGCAGAGACTCAACAGAACCGATCTTAAGTCGATCAAGCAACAATGGTTTTCCGTCTCTAATGATTTTCAATTGAGTATCAACAAACCCTTTCTCAAAGAAATCTTTTGAAGCCGGCCTGCCATAGCAATTGATTTCCCAACCCATAAATTGCGCTGTCTTTTCAAGTTCGATTTGTGTGGTTAATTGGCTATGAGTTTCATCAAAAAAAATATTCTCTTGTGGAAACCATTCCAATGAGCCTTTATCCATAATGCGTAATGTTTGTATCTGTTTTGCCAGCTTAGCTGTGTTCTTATAAAACTTAGTAGCACCTGGCGTGGTGATTAAAACACTGGCTTGCTCTTCAACCGTTACATTAATATGTAATTCATCCCCACCTACAACCCCACCTGGTGGATGTAGTAAATACAAATGGCAAACATCACCTTCAGGATAGAAGGGACGCTGCACTGTCAATGGCCCATACTGTGTTCGGCTAGCCAGAACAGTCTTAATTGGTCGCTTTTCAAAGCCAAGATTTAATTGAGCTTTCCAAGCTTGTGAATCACTTTTAAGTGATGTGGGGGCTGACACGTTTACTTTGTTACTTTTTGTTTAATAGTTTCATTAATGACTTTAGGTGCGCGTTTTAAAAAAAGAAAACCAGCAACCATAATGGCCAAACCTACAGTGATAATCATATGCAGTAACGAATGCATGCCTGCTGAGTGTTCTACCCCTGAATGTGCTAAAGCAGCAGAAGAAAAGCTTAGCGAAAATAGTATTACCCCAAAAGAGTAAAGTGTTTTAGTTTTAGTCATAGAATATCCCTCTTATCGGAGGACTTCATTAAGGTAAACGAGACGCCAGAAAGAAGCATTCCTGTAGGTTTTCCTTTAGAACGAAAATCCATGAATTTCCTCCGCGATTAATAAAATTGTTCAGTAAATATGTAGCAAGAGGTATGCCAACTCGAATTAAAGAAATAAGCATTGAGGGATAATATTTAGAATTTTTATGATCTATTTCGGTGCGAATTCTATTTATGGCGCACCATTATTGTTCTAGAGGATTTTAACTAATTTAAAATCTCATTTTATGAGTCTTAAAGGATGGAAAATCTCAACTTATGTGTCTTTTGATTTATAAGGCATTGATTTTAGGTAATAGAAATCTCATTTTATGTGCCGCCTCACGTATTAAAATTTCATATATGAAAAAAACCGGACTTTGTTCCGGTTTTTTTATGTTCTAAACAAAGATAAAAACACCCTCTACTTTTTGACTATTTTCAATTTTTGGTTAGATAAAAAATTGAAATATGTAAATCTCAGGGCGAAGTAAGATGATTTATTCTAGTTTTTTGCTTACCATAGTCTCATCATTTTCAGAGTAAGGCGAAGCGATGAATAACACAGCAGTGATCGACCACATTGTGGCTTGGATGAAAGACTATGTTGGGCAATCTCACACAAAAGGGTTTGTAGTTGGAGTGTCTGGCGGAATTGACTCAGCCCTCACATCAACACTGGCCGCTAAAACTGGCTTACCGACGTTATGTCTGGAAATGCCAATCCACCAGCCTAGCTCACAAGTGACTCGAGCGCGTGAACACATCTCTCAACTAGAAGCGAAATATCCCAATGTATCCTCGATAGAGACTGACTTAACACACCTCTTTGAGCAATTCATTGCAAGCCTTCCCGCTATCGATAATGAAGATGACCGTTTCTTGTCCTTAGCTAATGCGCGGGCACGTTTGCGTATGACAACCCTTTATTACTTTGCTG
Organism: Cocleimonas sp.; assembly: GCA_036960615.1. Taxonomy (GTDB): domain Bacteria; phylum Pseudomonadota; class Gammaproteobacteria; order Thiotrichales; family Thiotrichaceae; genus Cocleimonas. The sequence goes on from JBALXO010000020.1 coordinate 39,383, forward strand.
GATTACATAACTACATCGTGGCAGGAACGGGTAATAAGGTTGAAGATTTTGGTGTTGGCTTCTACACAAAATATGGTGATGGTGGCGTAGATATTAGCCCCATTGCTGACTTGATGAAAACCGAAGTATTTTCTTTGACGGAAACCTTAGGTGTTATCGAAGCGATTCAAGTAGCTAAGCCAACCGATGGTCTTTGGGATGATGACCGTTCTGACGAAGATCAAATTGGCGCTACTTATCCAGAACTTGAGTGGGCGATGGAATATGATGAAGTTGGACAAGCAGAAGCATCATTGAGTGAACGTGAGAAAGAAGTTCTGGTAATTTATACGCGACTAAATCGGGCTAATCAACATAAGATGAATCCGATCCCAGTCTGTGAAATTCCAACTGACCTGAAAGCGTAATATTAAACAGGGCGAATGCTTGATGCGATTATTCAATCAGTACTGCTGACCATTTTTTATCAGCTGCCTTAATATTTCAAATAATTAGGATCAAAGTAACCTTTAAAAGACACCCCCCACCTTTTAGGCACTTTCGTCGAACGGCAATATTATTATTCAATACATCAAAACTATGAAAATATGATTGTAAGTAACACCTTAATTATCTATAGAAAGTTACAAAAATGAGTATCGTTTTTGGGCTGATTGCTGCTTTTTCATGGGGCTTACATGATATTTTCGTTCGTTTAGTTAGCCAAAAAACGAATGTGTTTTCAGCGCTTTTTATTGTCTTAATTATTGGTTTTTTCTGTCAAACCTGCTTGATAGCTGTTCGAGGCGAGATCAGTCCAATTCCCTCTCAAGCGTTTATCCCTCTAATATTTGCAGGCATTACGTTTACCACTGCGAGTATCGGGCTTTACAAAGCTTTTGAAATTGGACCTGTGCAACTTGTCGCACCCATTGTAGCAACATTTTCAATTTTATCGATTCTTTGGGGAGTCTTCCAAGGCAATACCTTAAGTTTATTTCAATTCCTTGCGGTTATTACTGTTTTTGCTGGGCTTTATATTGTGGTTTCATTAGCCAATACCCAAGACGAGGTACGATCAAACGGTAAGAAAAGTCATGCAATATTATGGGCTGCTCTTGCTAGCATATCATTTGCAATTACCTTCGGTATCGGTCATTCGATGGTGAGTTATGCGCCAGAACTAATGACGATTGCAGCTACTCGTTTATTAGCAACGTTAACGCTTCTGATCATAATGCTGGTAATACGGGTTCCTTTATTTTCAGCCATTAATCAATGGAAAATATTAACCGTGATCGGTTTACTTGATGCGACAGCAATCACTGCTGTGGTATACGCAGGCACGCTTGCCAATGCTAGCTATGCTGCTTTGAGCGCCTCTTTATTTGGCGTTGTGACTATCTTGATTGCATGGGCTTTTCTACGAGAACGCATGACTGCACTTCAATGGTTAGGTGTCGCTTTAACTTTTGCTGGTGTGGCTTATCTTGGTGCTACTTAGTTTTACTCTTCTATGCAGAAGAGCAGGGTAAGAAGCCCAAAAAATATCTCGACCCAAACTACATTGTTGGGCACTTTTTTAATAATTACGGTCTTAAATAAAGAGCTCTTTTAGACTTGTGGTTAACTCATTAGGGCCTCATCATCAATCATCAGATAAATACATTTTTGAAATAGAGGTACTTGAGTGAGATCAGTTGCATTAATTGCTTGGTATGAGCTACATCACTTATTTTTAACTAAACGAGGGCTATTATCTTTATCTGCATTTGGCTTGGTTTGGTTTCTGATATTACGCTATGTGATTTATAGCGCCCCTCAGGTTTTAAGTATTACTCAAATGGGTAGTAGCATTACTGGGTTTTTAAACTCCAGCATCATTAATAACCTTGTAACGTGGCAAGTACCTGAAATGGCGATGTTCTGGGTGGTTATGCTGTATTTACTGCCGATATTTTGTGTCATATTAACGGCAGATCAAACGGCTTCTGATCGTGCTAGAGGTACTTTAAGAGTTTTACACCTTCGAACTAGTCGAGACGCTATCTACTTCGGGCGCTTTATCGGTCAGTTACTAGTGCTTTTTTTCCTCATTATAATAGCCTTAGCGTCTACTTTAGCTCTGGTGATGATGAGAGACGCCTCCCAGCTGTTTCCGGCATTACATCTTTCAGTAATCGTTTTAGTTAACCTCATGCTGGTGTTATTACCCTATACCGCTTTGATGGCTTGGGTGTCGTCGATGGCACGTTCTGCACGTCAGGCGACGACTTATGCGGTAATCATTTGGATAGTTTGTTCAATCTTGACTGGATGGCTCTCACGCCAGTTCCCTGAGTTGTGGATCTTGGATATGGTTTTACCTGGTTCACAGGTTTCATCTTTATTGACCTTATCAGGTTGGAATACTTTGTCGTTAGCTTTGATACCTATAGTACAGACGGCTATTTTATTATTCTTTGGTCGCATGATTATGCAACGGAGTGACTGGTGAGCTTAATTCAATGTAACAATATTACGAAACGCTACGGCAGTACCTTAGCTTTGGATGATGTATCGCTTTCGCTTGAAGCAGGTGCCCCTATTGCGTTGATCGGGCCTAATGGTGCCGGTAAGACAACACTCTTTAGTTTATTGTGTGGCTTTTTACGCGCGACTAGTGGTGATGTAAAAATCATGGGTTATGCACCGAGTGATACCAAGCTGCATGGTCGCTTGGCAGCATTGCCTCAGGACGCAAATCTTGACCCTCGTTTTACGGTAGGCCATCAGTTGGTTTTGCTGGCTCGATTACAAGGCTTGTCAAGTAGTGCAGCAAATAAGGAAGCTCGACGAGTTTTAGACAAGGTAGGTCTACCTGAGGTTATAGCAACGAAACCAGAAGCATTAAGTCATGGCATGCGCAAGCGTGTGATGTTGGCGCAAGCGCTGATGGGTAGTCCTGAGTTGATTCTATTAGACGAGCCAACGGCTGGCTTAGATCCGCCAAATGTTAAAGTGATGCGTAGCTTGATTGCTGAAGCAGCAAGTAATGCTACGTTCATTATTAGCTCGCATAATTTAGATGAGCTGGAAAAGGTGTGTCAAAGCGTAGTACATTTAGAGAAAGGTAAACTAAAAGGTATTGTTGATATTGCCCAGTCTCGAAGCACTGACCACAATGGCTATTACACGGTTGTGATGGCGGATACTTCTATTGAGGCGCACATTATAATAGCCTCTCTGAAAAGCTTAGCTAGCGTCAGTAATGTAACATTTAACACACCGAATCGTTTTGTTGTTGAGTATGACGCGAAGCAAGCAGGGCTTGATACGGGGCTAGACATAGGAATTATTAAGCTCTTATCTGATAAGGGTTGGACATACCGTCAATTGGTAAATGGCCGAACCCTCGAAGATCAGTTGTATTTCGGATCGGACTAGCCAAACCAAAGAACGAAAACAAAGGGTCTGTAGTCTTTCAATTGACACCCCCCACCTTTTTGACTGTTTAGATGACATCCCTACCTTTTAAGTGTTTTTCATTTTGTTCACTTCGCTAAGACCTCTTTGTACAGGTATTTCCTGACGGAAATACCTGCATACTTTTGACTCGTTTCACTCGCCCTTCGGGTCGTCGTCACTACGTTCCAACGTTGTCTCCGCTGCGCTCCGGCTGACTGTTTAGAACACACCCCCATACTATTTGGCTACTTCTAGATCATTAATAAAACAGATACTTTAACGTCATATAAAAGCAGTTTAAGATAAGCTTACTCAGCCTGAACTCCTTATCATTTAAGGTTGGGCATCGGGAATTTAGTCTATAGAAAGGAAATAACAATGAAGACCAAACAAGAAATCGTTTCCAATTGGCTACCACGTTATATGGGCTTGCCTGTCGAGTCCATCGGCTCTTATATATTACTGGTCAACTTTAGTAGCTACGTTAAGTTATTTGCTGAATGGCATGATGTACCTATTGAAGGCGAGGACCGCAATATGATCAGTGCGACCGCCAATGATATTACTATTATCAACTTCGGTATGGGCAGTGCAAATGCAGCAACCATTATGGATTTACTGATGGCGGTCAAACCCAAAGCCTGTTTATTTTTAGGCAAATGTGGTGGTTTAAAGCAAAAAAATGCATTAGGTGATTTGATTTTACCCATCGCTGCAATTCGTGGTGAAGGTACATCAAACGACTATATGCACCCAGACGTACCGGCTTTACCTGCCTTTAATTTGCAAAAAGCGGTCTCGACAACTATCGTTAAACATAAGTGTGACTATTGGACAGGGACGGTTTACACGACCAACCGCCGAGTCTGGGAGCACGACGAGACCTTTAAAGAACACTTGCGCCAATTACGTTGCATGGCGGTAGATATGGAAACCGCGACATTGTTCGTTGCCGGTTTTCATAATGAGATTCCATCAGGAGCCTTGTTACTAGTTTCAGATCAACCGATGATTCCAGATGGTGTAAAAACTGAAACTAGCGACCAAGTAGTTACTGAGAACTTTGCACACCGCCATTTACAGATCGGCATTGATTCACTTAACGAATTAAAGGATGCAGGCGAATCTGTTAAGCATTTACTTTTTTAAATAATACCTAAAGGTATGTTATTTAAACATCTAAGTGCAACATTAAAAGAATTAGCATCTACTTTCTGATGATAAAAAGAATACTGCTGTGGTGTGGCTTTACATTAATCTGTATTCAAAATAAATGACATAGACTTCCAATATCCTAGGGTTTTTAAGACACCCACCACCTTTTTATGTGTTTTAAAAATAACCCACTCTTCGAGTAGTCGTCGCTCTGCTCCAACATTGTCTCGCTAAAGCTCGGCTGGCACTTTTCATTAAAACCAATCATTTAAAAACAGCCAAAAAGGTGGAGAGTGTCTTTCTAAGATACAAAATCAGTCTGATTAGTCTAAAATCAAAACATGTGCGGACGTTTTGAAATTAATGCCAATAAGAAAGAATTTGTCGATATTTTTGATATCGATGATGCACAAATCCCTGTGTTCGAATCCAAATCAAACATCCCTCCTGGCACTCATATTCCCTTTATTTATCAGTCGGAGAATACTCGTCAGTTAAGCACTGCGCTTTGGGGCTTGGTACCTTCGTGGTCGAAAGACAGATCATTCGCCAGCAACACTTTTAATGCACGCTCAGAAACGTTATCGAACAAACCTTCCTTTAGAAACGCTTACAAACAACGGCGCTGTTTAATACCAGCAACGGGATATCATGAATGGGCAAAGATAAGGATTAATGGAAAAATTGCCGGCAAACAACCCTACTGGATTGGTCGAGAAGATAAGGCACTATTTGCTTTTGCGGGATTATATGAACACTGGACAGATAGCAGTAATGGAGAGTTATTAGAAAGCTGCACAATTATCACTCGCGAAGCTTACTCAAAACTTAATCATATTCACCCACGCATGCCCGTAATTTTGCCA
>JBALXO010000169.1:0-3453 GCA_036960615.1 Cocleimonas sp.
ATGAAAGATCGTGGTATTCAAAAAGCGATTTTTACAGATGAGAGTTCTATTGCATACCTCGCTGGTTTTTGGGGCTACCTTGGTATTGAATTCGGTCGACCAACTATGTTGGTAGTAGATGCTGATGATTCACCCATAGTGATTACACCTTTAATGGAATCAGAAATGGTGTCAGCAATGACTTGGGTAGAAAATATTCAGACATGGGAAGATATTGGACCTCGCAGTTGGGGTCAAGCGATGCAAAACGCTATTGGATCAAATCCCAGCGAACTTTGGATTGAGCGTAATCATGTTCCTGCGATTGTGCGTAACTTCATCGATGAGACCTATAAAGGTATTCCACTCAAAGACATTTCCCCAGTATTGGGTGAAATGCGTATGATTAAAACGCCATTTGAAATTAATATAATGAAACAAGCAGGTCAAATAGCAGGCGCGATGATGGCGGCTGCTCATGATTCTCTCGCCGAAGGACGACAAGAGTATGAATCGGCACTGGCTGTTATTGATGCAGGTTCACGCAAATCAGCGTCGTTTTTAACCGCAGAAGGTTGGGAGAGTTTTGTCTCACCGATGATTCATAATCTACAAATTTTACAAAGTGGTTCTGATTCATCGATGGTGCATCGACGTGCCAGCGTTAAAGCTTATGAAAAATTCGATCCAGTGTATTTTTGTTTTTGTAATATGGCGCAGTTTAAGCAATATAAATTAGGTTTTGATCGTATGTTTCATATTGGCGACCTGACTGATCAAGCACGAGACGTGCAAGAAGCCGCGATTGAAGCTCAACAAGCTGCAATTGCAACTATACGTCCGGGTGTATTAGCGGAGGAGGTTGCAGCAGCAGCTAATGATGTTTATCAACGACGTGGTTATGAAACCGGCTACCGAACTGGTCGCTCAATCGGCGTTGCGTATCTTGAAGCACCCGAATTAAAAGCAGGTGATAAAACTGTCTTGCAAGCAGGAATGACCTTTGCCGTAGACGGTGGAATATCTCTCGATGGTCAAGCGGCAGGACGAATAGGGGATTCCATTGTTGTCACAGAAACAGGGTTTGAATACATCACTAATTACCCAAGAGAAATACTACTGAGTAAGCATTAGCAGATGAGTACACTAGAAGTCGTTGTAGCACAAACACCCGCTGAGCTCGAAGGTCCACAGGCGCGTTTTGAATGGCTGGTTGAAAGTTTAAAACTAGAAATTATGCAAGGTGCTGATTTACTATTGTTGCCTGAATTATTTTTAACAGGTTACAACATAGGTTCAAATGTTAAAGAATGGGGTGAAACAACAGACGGACCCTATGCCAAACAGATAGCATTACTCTGTCAACAACATGATATTGCGATTCACTACGGTTTTTCTGAGAAAGATTGTTCAGAAGATAGAAACTATAATTCAGCAAACTGTATTAGCCGAAAAGGTATAAGACTTGCTGGACACCGAAAGTTACTACTCCCACCAGGATTTGAGGGTGACCATTTCAGCGGAGGAGATAGCTTTGAAACCTTTAGTATTAATGGTTTCAAAATAGGCACTCTGATTTGTTACGATGCTGAATTCCCTGAAAACTTCCGACACATTGCCCTAAAAGGCGTTGATTTGGTACTTGTCCCAACGGCTTTATCTAGTTCATGGGGCGTGGTTGCTCATCAAGTTATCCCTACTCGCGCTTTTGAAAATGGCGTGTTTGTTTGTTACGCAAATCAAGCAGGTAATGAGTATGGCTTAGAATACTTAGGTGCAAGTTGTATTATTGCTCCAGATGGTAGCGAGCTACAACGAGCCGGAAGTAGTAGTGATTTTTTACGAGCTACCTTGAGTCAATCACAGGTTGTAGACGCTCAAAAAAGATTACCTTATCTTCAGGATATGAGACGTTTATCAGAATCAATTATTAGCGATAAGCCTTAAACTGCATCTGAGAAATACTAAAGTTATCCCACTTTTCACAGGTTTTTATTTGAAAGAAGAAAACATGCAAAAAGTAGGGGGTGTCTTTCTAATTAAAAATCAGCCTTGATCAGCAGTCGTGAATAAATCATCAGTTCGCCAGATACGATATCTAACTTCCATTCCTTTTTGGGAATAAATAACGATGGGAAGCCTACTGTTATATCGAATTGTTAATGACTTTCCCGCAACAAAACTTTTTATTGATTGTGTACCTGCAGGAACGCCAATTAAAGTACTGAATCCCTTATTATCGCCTGTTATGTCGTAATAAGTGTAGCCCCAGCCTTTAAGTGGCATTGCTTTAATCTGCGAATTAATTCCTACTCTGTTAATGCCATCCGTTAGCATCATTTTTCCCGGCAGTAACTCAACCTTGAAAGCATCCTCCTCGCCACGTTCTTTATGAGGAAGAACGATGACAAGGCGTTGCATGCCAGTTTTGGCGGCAGGGAATGCTTTTAATTCTGGGTGATCAGCAGCATTAGACACGTTAGTCATCATTCCAAAAAATAAGATGAGGACTGTTGAGACTTTCATTGATAGTTGCATATTGCATTCAGCCCTTTACAAAGCATTTGGATAAATAATCTCAATCCATTTATCACTCGTAAACATGCCATTGGCCCATTCTTTATCAAGAGACTTCAGAGGTTTTTTAGCTTGGGCTTGCTCTTTCGTTAAGCCTTCTGATTTAAGACTGCTTAAACTTCGTTCTGCGAATTCAAGCATCTTTTTGTACGCATTGAGGTCTTCTTTGTTCGCGAGAGGGCCGTGTCCTGGAATAATTTTAGTATCATCATCAGATAGTGCCAAAATAGCTGTAGCCGCAGAGATCATACCTTTTACCGAGCCGCCGTGAGTTGAATCAATAAACGGGTAGAAGCCATTAAAGAAAATATCACCTGCATGAATCACGTTCGCTTTTTCAAAGTGGATAAAGCTGTCGCCGTCAGTGTGTGCATTCGGTACATGAATAGCTTTCACATCTTCACCATTAATATGGAAATGCATCTGGCTGTCGAAAGTCATGATAGGCAATGCTTCAGCGGGCGCTGGAGGTGCCACCATGCCAAATTCCTTGATTTCAGAACCTTCCATAAGGCGTTTACGAACATTCAAGTGTGAGACAATCATTGCCCCTTTCTTGCCAAAGTTTTCATTGCCACCCGAATGATCTCCGTGAAAATGAGTATTTAAAAGAAACTTGGGCGCATCACCACCGATGTTTTTAATTTCAGCCATCAACTTATCACTGAGTGGCGCGAATTGGTCATCGATTACAAATGTGCCATCTTTACCAACGAAGACTCCGACGTTGCCGCCTTTGCCGACGAGCATATGAAGATTGTTACTTACTTCTGTTGAAGTGATCTTTACATCATCAAAAGCAAATGAAGCAGAGCTGGATAAAAGTAGGGTGCCTGATAACGTGATTAGGGTTTTCTTGAACATGATATTTTCCCTTTGTTGCGTTTATAGAGATGG
>JBALXO010000021.1:0-6107 GCA_036960615.1 Cocleimonas sp.
CGCATATTTTTACATTCGATAGCAATGTTTTTAATTAGCATGTGCAACGCTGACTTACTTGAGCGATAAGAATGCCAACCACCCAAACGATTATCGCTAACGCTACCAACTCTGGCAGATAAAATTCCAATCTTCATTGGATGTTTCTTATCTACAGCATTCAATAGACGGCTAACAAATAACGCTGGGCCAACCGCATTAATATTATAGGAATGTAATAACTGTTCACGGCTTAAGTTACGATACGTCTTTTCTGGTTTCATCTGGTCATCATGCAACCAACCTGATGCAACAAACACCCAGTCTAAATTTGTATCATTAGGTAAAGCTGAAATTGCATTATCGATACTTTTGTCATCGCTTAAATCAACAGTAATATCTATGATATTCCCATCAAGTTCAGATAATTTATCCGTATCACGAGACATTCTAATTAACTGGATATCTGGATATTGAGCAATGATACTTTCACAGTAGGCCTGACCAATTCCTCCACTAGCGGCAATAACTAATACACTTTTTGGTGGTTCATCGACTATATCCCGAGTATCAAAAATAGATAAAGGTTGAACATTTTTTCGATCTAAAGTTGTTAATTCTATTTCAGGCTTGGCATAACTGAGACTGCCTAATGTTTTAGTTGAGTGATAAGTATCCAAACTACTTACTGCGACTGTACCTGCTTTTTCTAATGAAACAAAACCATCATCTGAGACAAATTCATCTGGCATTTCAATACTAACAATCTCTCCAATAACAAATTCAGTACCATTGATATCTAGAGTGTGTTTCTCACGAAACTGCATGCCAATTTTAATATGACTTTCTTGTACAAATGGTGCGTTAAAATTATCTTCCCATTGCTCGGTTAGATCAACTTCATCAAACTCAGAAACATCTTCAGGGTATCGGGCAGAAGTCTGGTGAGCTTGATTATAAATATCCGTATGCACATGATTCAATGTGTACACGCCAGTATCAAGAATATTTTCAAGGGTACCCCGTGGAACACTGTGTGGGCGCATTACCATAGCTAGTAAAGGTGGATTAGCACCAAGATGTACCACAGAAGATACAATTGCTAAATTACTATTTTGCTTTGCGTCAGCAGTGCCTACCAAATTGGCACTTTTGAAACCTGAAAGTGAATTAATAAATAATACTCTTTCGTGATTTTCTAAAGCACTAATGTTGTCTTGTGATAGTTTCATAAATCTTTAATAGTATCTTTGGAATTTATCGTAGTCTTTGTGTTGGGCAAACATGACGCCCTACTGTAAAACCACGCTGAGTGATGTGTTTAGTTTTTCTGCCACTAACGCGTTTACGCCACATCCTAAAGCTTGAGGCTTTCATCTGTGTTCTCATCAAACGAATCACTTGTGGTTCTGATAATTTGTATTGTTCTAATATAGCTTCAAATGGCGTTCTATCCTCCCACGCCATCTCAATAATTCGACTGATATCTGATTCTGCTAAGTCGTTAGGTTTCATAAGTAAACTTCATAAATATTAAAGTATTTTAAACAAATGAAAACTGTAACACATACTTATACAAAACTTATATATAATAACGTTATGAGTAACAATTCCACTGAGTCTATTGCCATTGTTTGGTTTAAACGTGATCTGAGAATTCATGATCATGCGCCACTATCTATGGCTGCAAACTTACAAAGCAAAGGTATAAAAGTTTTACCTCTATATGTGGTAGAACCTGACTATTGGCAGCTACCAGATAGCTCCGCACGGCATTGGCGATTTATTAGTCAGTCATTAACAGAATTAAACCATGCGTTGATAAATCTTGGACAAGGTTTGTTAGTAGAGCATGACAGTGTTATTGAAGTATTCAATAAACTTTTCTCACACTTCAATATTGTAGGGCTATATTCACACCAAGAAAGTGGTAATTTATGGACTTATCAACGGGATAAAGACGTCACGATCTGGTGTATTAAAAATAAAATAAAATGGCATGAGCACGAAGTATTTGGTGTCTTTAGACGTTTTAATGACAGAGATCATTGGGCATATTATTGGGAGAAATATATGGAGCGAGTAAAATCTATTGCGCCAACTTCACTCCCTGTAATTGAAACTTTAGATATTAGCTTTAAATTGCCAAAACTAGATTTAACCATACTAGAGAATGATGAAACCCTGTATTTACAAAACGGAGGTAGAAGCAAAGCATTGAAATGCTTTAGTAGCTTTATTAATGAGCGAGGTAAACACTATTCTTTTGGTATGTCATCGCCATTGACAGCTTTTCGTAGTTGCTCTCGGATGAGTCCTCATATTACTTTTGGTACTATATCACTTAGAGAAATCGTACAAAAATTACGTAAGCAACTTAAAAATCCTGAACTCAACACTATGTGGAAACGTTCTTTACGCTCATTTGATAATCGCTTGCATTGGCATTGTCATTTCATGCAAAAACTAGAAACCGAAGCATTGTTTGAAACACATAATATGTTACAAATTTTCAATGGTCTCAGAGAAGACGAGTTTAACGAAGATTATTTTCAAGCATGGAAAACAGGGAACACTGGATATCCCTTTATCGATGCTTGTATGCGTTGTTTACGAGCTACTGGCTGGTTGAATTTCAGAATGCGAGCCATGCTAGTATCGTTTTCTTCATATCAACTGTGGTTACATTGGAAACGACCTGCATGGCATTTAGCTCAGTGTTTTACCGACTATGAGCCTGGTATTCATTACAGTCAAATACAAATGCAATCGGGAACTACGGGTATCAATACCATGCGTATTTATAATCCCGTGAAGCAATCACAAGATCAAGACCCTAAAGGTATCTTCATCAAACGTTGGATTCCTGAGTTATCAAAATATTTTGATAATTTTATTCACGAACCTTGGACTATGCCTTTAACTATGCAGCAAAAAAAAGGCTGTGTGATTGGTGAAGATTACGCAGAACCTATTGTTGATCATATCGTTGCTTTACGCGAAGCTCGCACCAGATTCACGGATTTCAAAAAACTACATCCTGATTTCTGGGAACACGCCAAAGCATTAAATAATAAGCATGGCAGTCGGCGTAAGCGTAAAAGTAACATTAATAAAAAGCCCAAGAAGAAAAAAGTATCCATAAAAGAAAAGCTTGAAGCAAACCAACTTACCTTATTTTAATCAATCGTAATAAAAGTTTATATAAATGGCACATAAGAAATTAAATTTAGAAAGCAAAACCTGTTTAGTCTGTAGTCGTCCGTTTGCATGGCGTAAAAAATGGCAAGACAGTTGGGAAGAAGTAAAATACTGTTCTGAACGATGTCGCAGCAATAAAAAGACAGTTGAGAGTTCAGGAGCCAACAATGCGTAGACTTTGTATTATCTTAGGTGATCAGCTCGATCGTGAATCGTTAATATTTAATGATGTGGATCCTGTAAATGATTGTTTCTGGATGGCTGAAGTGCATGAAGAAGCTACGCATGTTTGGTCACATAAACAAAGAATTGCCCTATTTCTATCAGCTATGAGACACTTTGCTGAAGAAATAAGTGCAAAAGAGCTTCCTCTTGAATATCACTCTTTAACTGATCATAGTTTTAAAAGCTTGGCAGATGCACTTGCTGATACTTTACAGAGACAACAACCTGAAGAAGTATGGTTTGTTCGACCAGGTGATTATCGCGTCTTCGCATCTATTGTAAAAACCTGTGAAAATCACAATATTCCGTTTAAGCAATTAAATGATCAACATTTTCTTTCAACGCCCAAAGAATTTAAAACCTGGGCTGGTGATAAGAAACAATTACGTTTGGAATACTGGTATCGAGAACTTCGCAAGAAATATCAAATTTTAATGGAAGATGACGGACAGAATAAAAATCCATTAGGTGGGAAATGGAATTATGATGAGTCTAATCGTAAAGCGTATAAGAAAGATGGTCCTGTAAATATACCCGACACTATTTCATGGGAAGCAGATACCATCACCCAAGATGTTATTGAGTTAGTAAATACAGAATACCCAAGTCACCCAGGAAAGCTGGACCAACTTTATTGGCCAGTAACACCAGCACAAGCACAACAAGCTCTAGAGCGCTTCTTTGAGAGCTGCTTAGATAACTTTGGTGATTACCAAGATGCGATGTGGACTGATGAGCCATTTTTAAATCATTCACTGGTTTCGTCGTCATTAAATATAAAACTGTTACATCCGCTACAAGTAATTCAGACTGCTGAAAAGCATCATCTAGAAAATGGAGCACCATTAGCTGCAGTTGAAGGCTTTATTCGACAAATTCTTGGCTGGCGTGAATATGTTCGCGGTTTGTACTGGATGCATATGCCGGAATGGTTAGAGATGAATGCTTTAAATGCAAAACAAGACTTACCTGAATTTTATTGGTCTGGTAAAACAGATATGGTCTGCCTGCAACAAAGTATTCAACAAACTTTAGATTATGGTTATGCACATCATATTCAACGTTTGATGGTAACTGGTTTATTCTCATTACTTTATGGTATCGAGCCAAAACAGATACACCAATGGTATCTTGCGGTTTATGTTGATGCTGTTGAGTGGGTTGAATTGCCCAATGTATTAGGTATGAGTCAGTATGCAGACAATGGCATTATGGCTTCAAAGCCCTATGTTGCTAGTGGTAATTACATCAACAAGATGAGTAATTATTGTAAGCATTGTAAATATAAACCAGCCATAGCAGTCGGCAAGGATGCCTGCCCGTTTACTACTTTATTCTGGGATTTTTTAGATACGCATGAAGATAAGTTTCAAAAAAATCCACGTATGGGATTTATGTTAAAAAATCTTTATCGTAAAAGTGAAGAGAATATTAAAGAGATTAAAGCTCAAGCAACTGAGTTTAGGGATTCGATAACAAATAAATAGCTTATTAAAAGACACCCCCCATCTTTTTAGGGGTTTTTCCTGTAACTATCTCTACAACATGTCTATTACCAAAGATCCCTATACCCTGAAACGATAATTGATATACTTATTTATTCTATTATTTCTTATTTTGGGTTCATTATGGATTATTACGTTTTTAAAATTACTGAACCAACACCTATTGTAAAAAACTGCGAATTTATTGATAAGTTTAATGTATTTAAAGATGCGAAAAAATTTGCACGGAACTTACGTGCAGAATTACCTTTGAATACCACCGCAAGTATAAAAATGATTCACGCACTAAATCAATTACAAGCCGAAGAATTATTACAAGAAAAACGCGAAAAAACTGTCACTATGGAATGGGAAAAATAAGGTCAAGATGAAGTATTTCCCTCTTTTTTTAGATATTAATAAACGTCACTGTTTAGTTATTGGCGGTGGCCTTGTTGCTAGTCGCAAGGTTAAAAGCTTATTAAAGTCAGGCGCCTTAGTTACTTTAATTTCACCAGTGGTAAGCCCTGCTTTACAACAATTAGCTGAAGCTGGAAAGATTAGTATCTTACTCAGGGAATATCAAAGTACCGATATCATTCGTGCCTTTTTAGTCATTGCAGCTACCAACAATGCTGATGTGAATATTCAGATCGCAGACCAAGCTAACGATGCTAATATTTTAGTGAATGTTGCAGACAATCCAGACTTAGGTAGTTTCATTTTTCCTTCAGTGGTTGATCGATCACCTGTTACTGTCGCAATTTCCACCGGTGGTGCTTCCCCAGTATTTGCACGCCAATTACGTATGCGCTTAGATACCATGATTCCAAAAAGTGCAGGTGCTTTAGCCTCAATCACTGAAGAATATCGTGAGAAAGTAAAACAAACTTTTAGCAATACTGATCAACGTAAAGAATTCTGGGAAACTGCACTGAATGGCGTGTTTGCCGAATATGTTTATGCAGGCAATGAAACACAGGCACGCAATTGGTTAGATGACCAACTTAGTAAAGGTGAGTCTAGAGCGGTAGGTGAGGTATATTTAGTCGGTGCTGGTCCTGGTGATCCTGATTTACTCACGTTTAAAGCTGTTCGTTTAATGCAACAAGCGGATGTAATGGTTTACGATCGTTTAGTTTCTAAAGCGATTTTAGATATGGCGAATAAAGATGCTGAGCGTTTGTATGTTGGTAAAGAAAAATCAAATCATGCGGT
>JBALXO010000021.1:6207-43137 GCA_036960615.1 Cocleimonas sp.
ACTGTGGCAAGCTTACCGCAACTTGTTAAAGAATCAGGGGTTCGAGCTCCTACTCTCACTATTATTGGAGAAGTGGTTAATCTACATGATAAATTAAGTTGGTATGAACCCGATCGTCATGTTCAGCAGTCTGAATTTAGTAACAATACTTAGTAAAAATATTTAGTAGAAACAATCCTTCATGAATGAAACAAAGATAGACATCGAGCAAGCCTTTAAACGTAATATGAGTGATGGTGATAGTTGTGGTGCCGCAGAACCCTTTGCGTTACGCACTATAGATGACAGTATGGAGCCAGAATTTGATGCAGGGTGTATCATTATTATCGATCCTGGTCATGTAGCGCGTGATGGCTCTTATGTTTTCGCTGTTGATAATAAAAGTGAATATATCTTTCGCCAATTGCGCACTAAAGATGATCGATTTTTCCTTCAACCATTGAATGATTTGTACGATACGTTCGAAATCAAATGGGAACAGATTGAAGGAGTGATAACACAACGTGCAGGAAAGAAGCGGTCTTATCATAAACATTATGATTAGGCTTTAGGATTAGTTAAAAAGACACCCCCCACCTTTTTAGCTATTCTTCTTTTTATAAAAAGCACAGACAACAAAAGAGAAGCAATTATGAACTACTACATAATAAAAATAGTAATCACTACTATTCTCATTGTCGCCATTTCAGAGATCAGTAAACGTAGTTCATTGATTGGAGCAATCCTCGCTTCAGTACCTTTAGTTTCAGTAATAGCAATGATATGGCTTTATCAAGATACTAAAGATATTAGTAAAATTAGTGAGCTTTCTTTCGGAATCTTTTGGCTAGTCATACCTTCATTAGCCTTATTTTTATCCCTGCCAGTGTTATTAAAACAAGGCATTAACTTTTATCTTAGTTTGGTTATTTCTATAACTATTACAGTAGCTTGTTATTATTTAATGATTATAGGATTAAAGCAGTTCGGGATAAAACTATAGCTAGAAACAAAAAAGTAATGCCTAATTATAAAAAGACACCTCCCTACTTTTAGTGGTTTTTGCTAAATTGGCATTCATCAAATACTTGATATTCTTATTTTACAAAAGCATTTAGAATTTAACTAATTAGATTAGAGTTAAATATCGATTTTTATACCTCCGTTCTAATGCTTAATATCTATAGCTTGATAATAATTTTACTGACCATATACTTGATAGTACAAGTATATATCAAGGAAATTATTATGAATATGGAAACACTACAAACAAACGTAACAAAAAGCCTCTGGGCGAATAGCGCTATCATTAGTAAACAAATAGATAACAGTTTAGGCATGCTTCATGGAATTGGTTTAACAGAGTACATGGTTTTAAATCAATTAATGGATGCGCCTAACAAACACATGCGCCGCATAGATGTTGCTGAAGCAGTGGGACGAACAGCATCAGGTGTTACTAGAATGCTTATTCCTATGGAAAAAATAGGACTAATTGAAAGGGAAGTTAACCCTCGAGACGCTAGAGTAAGTTTGGTTAAAATAACTTCTGTTGGGGAAACGAAACTAGCAGAAGCAACTATTACTTTAAATGAGAGATCAGAAAAAATATTGCAGCATTTTGATCCTAAACAACTCAATGAGTTTTTGAATTTACTCAAGTTGATTAATTAAAGTTAGACATAAAAAAGGCATCGGCAATTGTATAGCTTGGCGATGGCTTTAATTTATTAAATAATTTTCTAAATTGCTTTACCAATCACATCAACACCAGCTGGAATATTAAAAAAGAAGGTACTACCGTTAATCGGTACATTAGTTTTTGCATTGAGTTGCAATACTGTCTTCTGACCTAACTGATCGTGCATGATCATTTGTCGTAATCCATTTTGATCTAAGCCCATCTCAATGAATTTGAAATCTTTGCTCTTTCTGTGCGGGGTGAGTTTAAACCAATCTAAACCAGCAGCTCCATGAGAAATAGCTTGTACCTGAAATTGTGCATCAGGTTTTTGCTTACGCGTTAAAATTGCAATTGGCGCACTCGACAAGGCTGCTGACATCGGTTTAATCGTAACTTGCTCTAAGTCTTCATCGTAAATCCAAATATTCTTACCATCGCTAACAATGGTTTGAGGATCGGGTGTTTGATAAACCCAACGAAATTTACCCGGGCGAAGCATTGAAATGTTACCAGTAGACTGCTGAATCACTTTGCCTTTTTTACTAAAGACTTGTTGATTAAAGCTACCTTGTAAACTAGAAACACCAGTAAAGAAGGTATTTAAACGTTGTCGAGCTTCTTCACCTGCAGCTTGAGCTGTGTTATAAAAAACCATACTACTCAAACCAATTGCAGTAGCTGCAATAATAGTTTTTAAAGCTGTTTTTGAAGTAAAAATGTTCATTTAATAGTCTCTAATAATTCTAATTAGTTTAGTGTTTGACGACACTAGATCAATTAGAAATCTAGTGACGATTTTGGTGGTTCTGGCGCAAGTACTTCACGTGTGCCATTTGATTGCACTGCACTAACTACTCCCGCCAATTCCATATCTTCAATCATTGATGCGGCACGGTTATAACCTACCTTTAAACGACGTTGCACGTATGAGATTGAAGCACGACGTGATTCAGTCACTATCGCTACCGCTTGGTCATAAAGTGCATCTTGTTCATTAGTAGCTAATGGTTCAAGTCCAGGAATCGCATCTCCTGATCCTGTCTCTTCTATGACATCAGTTAAGTACTCAGGTTCCCCTTGGAGCTTCCAATAGTTAACAACATCTTCAACTTCACTGTCATCAACAAAGGCACCATGAACACGCTGAGGCAGACCAGTACCCGGTGGGAGATACAACATATCACCATGACCAAGGAGTGATTCAGCACCACCTTGGTCAAGAATCGTACGTGAATCGATACGCGTCGAAACTTGGAATGCGATACGCGTTGGAATATTAGCTTTTATCAGACCGGTAATAACATCAACCGATGGACGCTGTGTCGCAAGAATTAAGTGAATACCTGCAGCACGAGCCTTCTGTGCTAAACGTGCTATCAACTCTTCAACTTTTTTACCAACAACCATAATCATGTCAGCAAATTCATCAATAACAATTACGATTGACGGTAATGTCTCAAGTACTTTAGGACGCACATCTACATGCATGGTTGGATCAAACGTAGGATCAGTCAACGGCTTACCTTCTGCCGCAGCTTCTTTTATTTTGCCGTTGTAGCCATTGATATTTCTAACTTTTAGATGAGACATTAAGGCATAACGACGTTCCATTTCACCGACCGCCCAACGAAGTGAGTTAGATGCATCTTTCATATCAGTTACTACAGGAGTCAGTAGATGTGGAATACCTTCGTAAATACTTAACTCAAGCATTTTCGGGTCAATCATAATCAACTTAACTTCTTCTGGCGTTGATTTATAAAGCAAACTAATCAACATCGCGTTAACACCTACCGACTTACCAGAACCTGTGGTTCCTGCAATCAATAGATGCGGCATGCGTGATAGATCAGCTATTGCAGGGTTTCCCGCAATAGTTTTACCTAACACTACTGTCAATGGGGATTTAGACTCGCGATATAATTTTGAATCAAGTATCTCGCTAATCGCAACTAAGTCACGTGTCTCATTAGGTACTTCTAAACCGATAGTAGTTTTACCCGGGATAACTTCCACAATGCGAATACTTGAAACACACATGCTACGAGCAATATCTTGAGCTAAGCCACTAATTTTACTAACTTTAGTGCCTGGGGGAAGTAGTAATTCGAAACGGGTAATGATTGGCCCAGGATAGTAACTATCAATTGTTACTCCACGAATACCGAAGTGTTCTAGCGTCTCTACAATGTTCTTTGCGTGAAATTCAATCTGTTCTTTAGAAAAATGCCCTTGTCCTTCAGGTGGAGGATTTAACAAACTAATAGGTGGCAATGAAATAGCTTTTCCTATTGAAATTGCAGGTTCTACTTTGGGCTTTGGCTTCGTCTCTGTACTTTGTACTTTTGGTTTCTCTGCTGATTTCTTTACTGTTTTCTTAGCAGCCGATAACTTAGATGTAATAACATCTTTTAAACCACTGACAGAAACATCTTTCTCTAAATATTCTTGATCATCGTTCGACATATAGTCAGGAACACCTAAAACGGGTTCTTGTCTTTGAGAACTACTTTTATTACCAGCAGAATTATTTGTCGAACCGTCAAAACTATCAGCCATATCATCTAATGGATCAAAACGTGGTGTTTGAAAACCTACTGGAGCTTGATCAGTAGTGTTACTTGATGATTTTTTCCATAAGAACAAGCTTGATAAACCGGCAGCTACTGCACCAGCCATACTGCTTGAACCTGAAGTATTTCCTGAAGCTGATACATTAGTTGATGAAATATTTGATTGAGATGGCCTATTGTCGTCAAAGTTATTCGCTTCAAAAGACATTGGCATAGTGCCTGATAATGGTCCTGACATTGAACCTGTATCTAGCGACTCTTGGGGAGTAGTCGCATTAGTCAGTATTTCAATAGTACCAAGAATGGTGTCGCCAATCTTATCTATGAGTTTTAGCCATTGGATATCTGCGAATAATGTAATACCAGCAATAAAGCCAGAGAACAAAATCATGGTGGCGCCAATGTCGCCCAAGGCACGCATCAATAAACGCGCCATACCTTGGCCTAATAAACCACCTGCACCGTAATATAAATTACTCGCCGGCCATAACAATATTGCCAAGCCGCAACCTGCGATTAATGCTAGGAAAACGCCAAATACCGAAATACCTAGATTGATTCCCGCTGATTTATTTTTGCTAGAGCGAAACATCAAAAAGGCAGATACCATAAAAGCAATCGGCACCAAATAAGAGATATAACCAAAGAAGCCAAACAATACATCTGCAAGATAAGCACCAGCTGAGCCTGCTTTATTTTGGATTACGGCATTACTATCGTGATGAAACAAACCTGGGTCTGCCGGATTATAGGTGACTAATGCAAGTAAAATGACAGCAGTTATACCCGCCATTATCATAATGCTAGTTTGTTTTAAACTCCCTCTTTTCTCGGAAGTTAATGCAACCTTATCCATCGAAGTATCATCAGCACTACCTGATTTTACTTTAACACTTGCTTTTGCCCTTGAAGTTGCTGTTTTAGTCGCGACTTTTCTTTTAGTAGCCAATTGAAATTCCCCAATTTCTGTAGAAAACACAGTATTTTTAAAAAATAAGTAATCTCTTTGTAATCGCCCACGAATACAAGAGGTGTTTTCAGGTGTTTTTATTAAAGACCGTAATCTGTAAACAAATTTATAAATAGTGATAAAACTCTTAAGAGAAATAATAAGAGTTTTATACTTTATTAAACGAGTCTCACTAAAAATGTAACAATTTTATCAATATTTTGCTTTTATTTAGTAATAAGTATAAACAAGCATCTGTAAAACATTGAAATGGTTCAACATATAAGCCCTATATGTTGACTCAATACTAACAGAATACCTATTAAAATAGAAGCAATAGTTGTTATTGGTAATGGTTAGCAAGTGTATGTTCAAAATAATTAAAAACTTTATAAAAATACAATTAATTACATCTTATTCAAACAATTATTCGTATAACTGAAATGAAGTCAGCTGTGTATCGACACAGAATACAACACACTATAAACTCAACTATATCTATATTTTGGAGCAAACAAATGAGCGAAACAATCCACCATCCATTAATCATTTTGGGTTCAGGTCCTGCAGGTTATTCTGCGGCAGTTTATGCAGCACGTGCTAACTTAAATCCAGTAATTATTACCGGTATGGAACAAGGTGGACAGTTGATGACAACTACCGATGTTGATAACTGGCCGGGTGATGACGAGGGTGTACAAGGCCCAGAGTTAATGGAACGCATGAAAAAACATGCAGAACGTTTCGATACCAAACTCATCATTGATTACATTGCATCAGTTGACTTCAGCGTTAGACCTTTAAAGTTAAAAGGTGGTACGAACGAATATACCTGTGATTCTTTAATTATCTGTACTGGCGCATCTGCTATGTACTTAGGCTTAGATTCTGAAGAAGCATTTAAAGGCCGTGGCGTATCTGCTTGTGCAACGTGTGATGGATTCTTCTATCGCAATCAAAAAGTAGCGGTTATCGGTGGTGGAAATACGGCCGTTGAAGAAGCGCTGTATCTTTCTAATATTGCTTCTGAAGTAACGCTGGTTCATCGTCGCGATGAGCTACGCTCTGAGAAAATCTTGCGTGATAAATTACTCGCAAAAGCCGAAAACGGTAACATTACCCTAAAGTGGGATACTGTACTTGAAGAGGTACTCGGTGATAATTCTGGTGTAACTGGTATGCGTCTTAAAAACGTTAAAACAGATGCTACTGAAGATCTTGATGTGCATGGTGTATTTATTGCTATTGGCCATAAACCTAATACCAGTATTTTTGAAGGGCAACTTGAAATGGAAGGTGGATACATTAAAGTTAAAAGTGGATCTGGTGGTAATGCGACACAAACAAGTGTCGAGGGTGTATATGCTGCGGGAGATGTTATGGATCATGTCTATCGTCAAGCAATCACATCGGCAGGTACAGGTTGTATGGCAGCATTAGATGCTGAAAAATACATGGATGAACTTGAAAAAAGCTAATATTTATTAGCTTGGAAAATTAATAGAAACATATGGCCACTGGTAAAAGACCTTCAATAACATTGGCGTTGCTAGATCCAAATGCTAGCGATGAGCCCTTCCCACCATTAGAACATGCGTGGGAAGAGCCTAATGGTCTCATAGCTTTTGGCGGTGACCTCTCCCCTACCCGTTTGATCAATGCGTATAAATCTGGAATTTTCCCTTGGTATAACCCTGACGAACCTATTTATTGGTGGACTCCAAATCCTAGAGCTGTACTTTTCCCTGAACTAATAAAAATAAGTAAAAGTTTACGTAAGTCTATGCGCAGCATAAAAAACAAAGGCTATCAGATTCGTTTTGATACTGATTTCACTGCTGTCGTAAATTCTTGTGCTGCACCTCGTGCGCAATCTGCAGGTACTTGGATTAGTGATGAAATGAACGATGCTTATTATCGTTTATTTAAAATGGGTTTGGCACACAGTGTAGAAATTTGGAATGGAGACAATGAACTCGTTGGTGGATTATACGGTGTTGTTTCTGGTGGGGTTTTCAGTGGCGAATCGATGTTTAGCACAGAACGTGATGTATCAAAAATAGCCTTCGTTGCCTTAGCCTGGCACATCAAACATTGGGGATTTTCAGTAATCGATTGCCAGATAGAAAACTCGCATTTGACTAGTTTAGGCGTGATTAATATTTCTCGTAAAAAATATCAACAAATATTGAATACCTGTCGATATTTTAAACATGAAGACTGGGTATTCGAAGAAGACTGCGATCT
Organism: Cocleimonas sp.; assembly: GCA_036960615.1. Taxonomy (GTDB): domain Bacteria; phylum Pseudomonadota; class Gammaproteobacteria; order Thiotrichales; family Thiotrichaceae; genus Cocleimonas. Next base: position 13,640 of record JBALXO010000021.1, read on the forward strand.
AGCGCATTGGCAACCTGATAGAGAATTAGATTATTAAATCATCGAAGCTGAAAAGTGCCCAAAAGATGGGGGGTGTCTTTTTAATTAAAGCACTATCGATCAATCTAACACTCTACAATATTAACAGGTACTTCAATTACTTGAATCGCCAAGCCACCCCGTGATGTTTCTTTATATTTAGTTGCCATATCACGACCCGTTTCACGCATTGTAATAACTGCTTTATCAAACGATACAAAGTGCTCGCCATTACCGCGTAATGCCATCCGAGAAGCATTTATTGCTTTTACTGAACCCATTGCATTTCGTTCGATACAAGGTACTTGTACTAAGCCACCAATCGGATCACAAGTTAAACCTAGGTTATGTTCGAGGCCAATTTCAGCCGCGTTCTCTATTTGCATAGGTGTACCACCTAATACCTCGGTTAAACCTGCAGCAGCCATCGCGCAAGCAGAACCAATTTCACCCTGACAACCGACTTCAGCGCCAGAAATTGATGCGTTTTCTTTAATGATTATGCCAATCGCAGCAGCCGTTAGAAGAAAACGCACTATTCCATCATCGCCGTCTTGTTTGTACGCACGACAGAAATGTACATAATAATGTAATAAGGCTGGAATAATTCCAGCAGCACCATTAGTCGGAGCAGTAACGACTCTGCCGCCCGCTGCATTTTCTTCATTAACCGCTAAAGCGAATAAATTGACCCAATCCATACTGCCTTGGTTATATTGTTCGTGGGTTAATTCGTTTTCTAGCGAATGACATAATTCAGCAGCACGACGTTTAACTTTTAGACCACCTGGTAATATTCCAGTGTTTTTACAACCTGCGGTTACGCAATCTTGCATTACTTGCCAGATCTTTAATAGTTTTTCGCGGACTACTTCTTCAGAATTCCAAACGGACTCATTGGCCATCATAACTTCACTAATGGACAAGTCTTTCTCTTTACACAGCGCTAATAACTCGTCACCTGTTGTAAAAGGATGAGGTAAAACAGTATCGTTTTGTTTAATGGGTGAAGTGATTTGGTCGCGTTCGCTATCATCAACTACGAAACCACCGCCCACAGAGTAGTATATTTTGTCGTAGAGAATATCTTCGCCAGCATCACAAGCTGTAATCATCATGCCATTAGCATGGAATGGTAGAGATTTCTTACGATGAAAAGTGATGTCCTCATCATAATCAAAATCAATGATTTTCATACCAGCCAAATTGATCTTTTTTGTTTCAAGAATTTCTTCCATGGTTCCTTGAACACTTTCAACATCGACTTCATCAGGCTTTTCACCCATAAGACCAAGCATCACCGCCTTACCGCTTCCGTGACCTTTACCTGTAGCGCCTAGAGAACCATATAGATCAACCGAGATACTGGCGACAGCACCCAGATTACCCTTTGTTTGTAAACCTTCAAGAAATAGATTAGCAGCAACCATTGGGCCTACAGTATGAGAACTGGAAGGACCAATACCAATTTTAAAAAGATCGAAAATACTAATCGCCATGACAGATATTCACTTATAGATGGATTCGCGGATTATAGCGTTACGTTAAAGACACGCTAGTACCAAAAGAGACATCCTTTTAGTATATATCTATCGTATTAGATGTTCATCAATGAATATTGATTAAACTATAAGCAAATGATTATTGTTTAAGAATTATTAATACTTTCAGAGATGATCCTAAACTTAGTCAGTAGTTTTATATATTCTATATCTTTCCAGAATAGTTGATTGATAATAGGCTCGCTTGATCTTTACCCACATACGCTAGATCAAAATTACTTCTAAGATAAGCCATTGCATAATCTGCATCTTCTTTTGAAATCATCGATAAAGCTGAATGAGCATCAAAATAAGCCAGTAAAAAACACAACGAAAAATTGATTTTAGTCGTTAATTCTCGACTATTAAAATCACCCATAAATTCATCTTTGGCGTAGTCTTGAGCATGAGCTACAAAAGCAGAATCAACAACTTCACGATTATCACAAGCCATTGAAACTGCTATTTCGATTAGCCTTTCTTTTTGATTTTCAGTTGGAAAAGGATTTCCTTCTGTGAGTAAATCCCAACCATTAAGTAAAGCTTGATATGCTTCTTGAGCCCATTGCTCAGTATTTTGTGGATAATCTTTCATATATGAACTCAATTTTTATTAGGAACATAGCGGCAGTGGTTTATAAAAAGATACCCCCACCTTTTTACTTGTTTTCAACTCGTCCTTCGGGATTTCTCTATTCAGCGTATTTAGCAGTAGCAAACGCTACCGCTTTTTCTATACGTTTTAAAGTGCGTTCTTTTCCAACCAAATTCAAAGTAACATCTAAAGATGGCGACATTGCAGTCCCTGTAACTGCAACACGTAAAGCAGGCCCTACTTTACCCATGCCAAGTTCTAGCTCTTCGCAAGTTGCTGTAATAACAGCTTCTATAGACTCAGGATTCCAGTTATTAACTGCTGTAAATTTATCTAACAAAATTTGTAAAATTCCAGGCGTAGCAGTTTTGAAGTTTTTCTTCGCAGCGTTTTCATCGTATTCGGTAAAATCTTCGTAGTAATAACGAATAGACTCAGCCAATTCCTTCAGTGTTTTTGCGCGATCGCGGTGACCTTCGATAACGTCAGTTATTGCTGGAGCATTTGGGTTGTTAGTAATATCTAAGTTTTGGTTATCCAAATGCCATTGTAAATGCTGGGCTAATTCTTCCGCAGGTAAAGTTTTGATGTATTGCTCATTTACCCAAATCAACTTTTTGGTATTGAAGGTCGAAGCTGCGACATTAACATTTTCGAGTTTAAATAATTCGATCATTTCTTCACGTGAAAATATTTCTTGTTCATCGTGTGACCAACCCAAACGTAATAGGTAGTTGAGTAAGGCTTGAGGAATATAGCCATCATCACGATATTGCATCACACCCACTGCACCGTGACGTTTTGATAAACGCTTACCGTCGTCACCTAAAATCATCGGTACATGAGCGAACTCTGGCATCTTGGCACCTAATGCATCAAACAAATTCATTTGCCGAGGCGTGTTATTAATATGATCATCACCTCGAATAACGTGTGTCATTTGCATGTCCATATCATCTACAACAACCGTCAGATTGTATGTTGGCACACCATTGGGACGAGCAAGCACGAGGTCATCCAATTCTCGATTATTGATCACGATATCACCTTTGACGAGATCATGGATAACCACATCACCTTCGAGCGGATTCTTAAAACGAATTACTGATCCTTCAACAGGTACATCATGACGTTCACGGCACTTGCCGTTGTATTTCGGTTTTTCTTTATTAGCACGTTGCTGCTCACGCACTGCATCTAGGGTCTCAGGACTACAATCGCAACGGTAGGCTTTACCATTATCTAACAGTTGTTGTATCACTTCTTTATAACGATCAAAACGATCTGTTTGAAAGATAGGCCCTTCGTCGTAATCCAAACCCAACCAATTCATGCCATCAATAATTGCATCAACTGATTTCTGTGAATTACGTTCAAGATCGGTATCTTCAATTCGTAGAATAAATTTGCCATTGTTTTGGCGAGCAAAAAGCCAAGAATAAAGCGCAGTTCGTGCACCACCAATGTGTAAATCACCAGTAGGACTAGGAGGAAAACGAGTAACAGTCATTAGAAAACCTGAACTTTTAAAAAGAAATGAAGGTTAGCATTTAGAGATTTAAAGCGCGAGAATCTTGATAAAAACTATTAAAAAAGACACTAACTACTTTTTTGGTAACTTTAATCAAAACAAGCAAAAAGGTGGGGGTGTCTTTTAATCAAAATAAAGAATTGTTTTATTTAACTTGCCGTCAATCTAGACTTTAGGAAATTCATAATTGGCCGCAATAATCCAATCTTACTGTAGATTTGTTCTGCAGGATCCCAGTAATCTATATGTTCGATAACCTTGTCATTTTCATCAAAAGTAACCATGCTAGAGCCATCAATACTCCAGTTGGTTTTGTTTTTAATGAAGGTAAATTGCCACTGTATAAATAGCTTCTCTTGTTTTGCGGCAGAATGATTGACGATGAACTTCGGCTGTTCAGTAGTCGCAAACATGTGATTAAAGACGTTGTTTATTTCCTTAACTCCATTCACATCGTTAAAAGGATCTTTGAAATGTGCTTTGCTAGAAAACACATTGTAAATTTCATCTAAGTTATTTGCGGTTAGATGACTAAAAAAATTGATAAATTTCTCTTCACGAGTCATCTTATTTCCCCTATATGTAGTTAAGCAATTTTACTTAAAACTATTTATTTGTAGGTTTAGCCGAAGCCTTAGTCAATGCAAAATACAATCTATAAGGCAATAACCTCAGTGTTTTCATAATATAGGCAAAGCGTTTTGGAAAAGCGATCTCAAAGTTGTTTTTAGGTAACTCTTTATAAATGTATTCTGCTGCTTCTTCTGGGCTAATTAAAAATGGCATTTTAAAATCATTTTTACTGGTTAGTGGTGATTCTACAAAGCCAGGGTTAATCACACGTATCGAAATACCTTGTAACTTAAGTTCTAAATGAAGTGATTCAGCTAAACTAATCACTGCCGCTTTACTGGCATTATATGGCGCTGCTTTAGGTAAACCACGATAGCCCGCTAGACTTCCTGTGATATAAATTTCGCCCGATTGTTTTTCTTTCATATAGGGTAAAACAGTATCTAAACTGTTTACTGCACCATGAAAGTTAATGGCCATTAATTTATTAAATAATGCAGGATCAAATTCTTCCAGAGGCATTGGAGTATAGTCGCCCGCATTGATAAACAATGAATCTATTGAACCCAGTTGTTTGAGTATTGCATCTCTGGAATTGGCTAGAGTTTCAATATCGGTAATATCTAACGGAAATGCATAGATATTTTCATGTTGCGCAGCAATATTGTCTAATTTATCTTTGCTACGACTGCTAATCGCTACTTGCCAGTTATTTTTGGCCAATAATTCAGAAAAAGATTTACCGATACCCGAGCTGGCACCAATAATCCATGCTGTTTTTAACTCATTCATAAGCTAATACTTTTAATTTATTATTCTATTAGCTTTTCTTTTGCTTCAGCTAATTCATTTTGGAGCGCCACAAAATGACTGATATCTTTTTGAATACCAATGTAATACATAACGCCATCGATTGGATCAAAGTAAGGCGTAATGGAGAGATCGTTCCAAAAAAGTGATCCATCTTTACGATAGTTTCTCACTAAAACTCTCACAGCAACTTCATCTTCAATTGCCTGACGCATTGTTTTCATTTCAGGTTGAACATCTTTGCCTTGTAAAAAGCGACAATCTTTATACAAACTTTCTTCAGCACTATAACCAGTCATTTTTTCAAACGCCTGATTTACATATAATAATATCGTATCGTCACCCTCGCGTTCTGCAATAGTAATACCATGTTCAGCATGATCTATCAGGGCATTCAACAAATCTGGTCGGATAGGGGTTTGTACTGATCTCATTTAAATATTCTCAGTTGTAATAAGGCTATCTTTTATACTAACTACACTATTATTCAGATTTATATATCCATGTTTTTAATCTGCGGTAAATATATAAATTAATTTCTCAAATTAAAAGCATTAAATACCTTAACACATATGTTTAAGTTGCATTGATTTTGATAATTTTAATAGTTATTTCACATATATTTTACAAACAAGTAAGTAAAATCACTTTAAGTTGAAACAATTATACAAGCTCGTGAAAGAACCCTATCATTTTATAGTAATTGTATAATTAATTTTTATTAACAAAAACCTAAAGTGAGTCATATGATAATAAAAAAACAATCAATAGCAATTATAGGTTCTGGCATTACAGGCTTATCTGCTTCGTGGTTGTTACATAAGAAATTCGATATTACTTTATTTGAAAAGAATAATTATTTAGGTGGACATACTCACACACATGACGTGACTGAAGGCGACCATACCTTAGCAATAGACTCAGGCTTTATTGTATACAACGATAAAAATTATCCGAACCTGATTGGTCTATTCAAACAGCTTGATGTAAAAACTCAGGACACCGATATGTCTTTTGCATTTTCACTGAATCAAGGTGAACTGGAATATGCAGGCACTGGCTTGAAAGGAATGTTTGCCCAGCGAGGAAATATAATTCGAATTAAGCACTGGCGGCTACTTCAAGAAATAGTACGCTTCAATAAAACTGCACATTCTGAGTTAGCAAGATTAGAAAAAGAGAAATCTACTGAATATTCCTTAGGTGGTTTTTTGAAACAACATAATTTCTCAGTTGATTTACAAAAAAATTACTTATTACCCATGGGCGCAGCTATTTGGTCATGCCCAGTAGAAACCATGTATAACTTTCCTGCTTTTAGCTTTCTTCGGTTTTTTGCTAATCATGGGTTAATTGATTTAAAAAATAGACCTCAATGGCGGAGCGTTGTTGGTGGTAGTCGTGAATATATAAATAAGATGATGCCGTTGCTAGAACCTGAAATTTCGATCGAGGCTGGAGCAGAATCGGTAACTAGAAATAGTGCTGGTGTAGAAGTAACCAGTGCAGGTAAAAAATCACATTTCGACCAGGTAATCTTTGCCTGTCATGCAGATGAAGCCTTAAAGTTATTAGAACAAGCTAGTGCTTCAGAAGAAGAAATTCTTGGGTGTTTTGGTTATCAAGAAAATAACACCTATTTGCATACCGATGAAAGCTTAATGCCTAAACGCAAAAACGCTTGGTGCTCATGGAATTATTTAGCGCAATCAGTTACATCAGATAATTCAACGAATGCTAAAAATACAATAGCTGACAAACAAGTTACAGCAACCTACTGGATGAACAAATTACAAAAGATAAATCCACAAAAAAATTACTTTGTTACACTTAATCCATATCAACAAATTGATCAAAATAAAGTCATTAAAACGATGACTTACCATCATCCGGTGTTTGATCGTCATGCTATTAACGCACAAACGCGTTTGAATGAGTTGCAAGGCAAGAACAATAGTTGGTTTTGTGGCAGTTACGCTGGTTATGGTTTCCATGAAGACGGAATAGCTTCGTCTGTTGATATTTGTAAAAAGCTTGGGGTTATTGCTCCATGGAATGCTGATACAGATTCTGCCGAAAAAATAGGGAATTCTCAGTGAGTTCTGCAGTTTCACTATACAGCTGCAAAGTAATGCATCGCAGACACTTCCCTCAAAGTTATCGCTTTGACTACAAAGTGTTTAGTTTAATGCTCGATATTGATCATTACCAACAAGACAAATCTAGTTCACTATTATCGTATAACCGTTTCAATCTTTTCAGTATTTATACCAAAGACCACGGACCGCGTGATGGCTCTGATTGGCGGATATGGATTGATAACGTTTTAGATGATCGCTGTTTGAGTAATGCCAAACATCAGATCAAATTCCTTTGTTTTCCTCGCATACTTGGCTATTCCTTTAATCCCTTAAGTTTATGGTACTGCTTTGGTGAAGATGGAAAACTCTATGCTGTTATTTGTGAAGTCAGTAACACCTTTGGCGAACGTCATCACTATGTTTTACATAATGATAATCAGCCGTATAAAGGCAAAGTAAAAGCCAATAAGAAAAAGAATTTTCACGTCTCTCCATTCATAAATATGGATGCTGAATATGAGTTTACGATTGGTGCACCTGACAATGACTTATCGATTGTAATCAACGAATTTCAGAACAAAGAACTGATGTTGACCGCAGCCCAGCATGGTAAACAACAAAAAATTAACACCCCCCTACTTTTAAGCACTTTCTTCCGCTTGCCGCTTATGACTTTCAAGATTATGTGGATGATTCATTGGCAAGCATTAAAGATATGGCTTCGAGGTGGTGTTTACCATAAGAAACCAGAAGCACCAAAAGAAGACTTTAGTTAGTCTTAATAAGATAAAAACCATTTACTCAACAACTTACACAGAAGTAGCAATAAATTTTGAAAGATATAGGAACAAGTATGAATAACGAAGTAACTCTTGGTAATGTATTACCCCCAAGTTTTGATCACTTACCGACTTTGAAACGTTGGTTAATGAAGTCTTTAGCCAAAATTCATCATGGAACATTATATGTTCATATGGAAGGCCATTGTTATGCCTGTGGTAATGATGATTCTATTATCGCCCATTTGAACATTCATCATCCACTCAAGATGGCTTGGCGTTGTCTTACAAAGGGAGATATGGGTGTTGCCGAAGGTTATTTAGAAGGCGACTGGAGCAGTGATGGCCTTACGCAGTTATTAACTTTATTTTTAAGAAACAGAGGGGAACTTGGTAATACCTATGGTGGTAAAAGCCTATTACGAATAGCAGCTAATGTTTATCATAAACTACGCAAAAACAGTATCAAAGGTAGTCGCAAAAACATTCAATATCACTATGATTTAGGCAATGATTTTTATCAGTTATGGCTAGATAAAAGCATGACATATTCTTCAGCATTATTTACCTCGAAGGTATCACTACAAACAGCTATAGAAGATCAATCGCTAGAATTAGCACAAGAGAATAAATACCAAAGAATTTTAAATGAGATAGATGCTAAAGAAAATCAATTAATTTTAGAAGTTGGTTGCGGCTGGGGAGGTTTTGCTGAAAAAGCGGTTGATCAAGGCTGCACAGTTCACGGTATTACATTGTCACAGGAGCAACTGGACTATGCAAACAAGCGTTTAGCCCATGTTAACGACAAAGCTCATTTAGAAATAAAAGATTATAGAGAGGTTGATCAACAATACGATCATATTGTTTCTATCGAAATGTTTGAAGCGGTTGGTGAGCAATACTGGCAAACCTACTTTGAGATGTTAAAACGAAGTTTAAAACCTAACGGTAAAATTGTCCTACAAATTATTACTATCAAGGATGAGTATTTTAAGTTTTATAAAAGTCGTGCTGATTTTATTCAACGCTATATCTTCCCTGGTGGGATGTTGCCATCAGAAGAAATACTGACTGATTTAGTAAATGAGAACGGATTACAAATCACTAATCGTATTGGTTTTGGTCATGATTATGGTGAAACTCTCGCTCGTTGGGAACAGAACTTTCTAAAGGTCATTCCAGAAATGGAAGCTATAGGTTATGACAAACGTTTCCAGCGCATGTGGCGCTATTATCTGGGCTATTGTCAGGCTGGTTTTGAAGAAGAAAGGATCGATGTGGTGCAGCTTACATTGACTCATTCAAGCTCAGTAATAGAATCAATTTAAGATACTTGCCATACTTTATGAAACAAACACTCAAATTCAGCCAAATATTTATATATGGTTTGCCAGGCTTTCCCTTAGCAATGCTAGGCCTGCCTTTGTTTGTGTATTTACCAAGCTATTATAGTCAAAACCTAGGCTTATCTCTTTCTGCAGTTGGTTTCGCCTTATTATTAGCACGTTCGTTTGATGTTATTACAGATCCATTAATCGGACTATTGAATGACAGATACCCTAAATCTCAATCAGTATTATGGAGACGAAAATGTTTTATGATTATCGGCGTTCCGTTGTTATTGCTTGGTTTAAATTTCTTGTTAAGGCCTAATGATGAAATTTCTACGATGTATCTTTTTACTTGGTCGTTTATTACCTATCTAGGTTGGACCTTAATTAATATTCCTTGGTTGGCAATTGGTGCAGAGATTAGTCATGATTATCATGAAAAGAGTGCCTTAGCTTCAAGCCGAGAAATATTCTCAGTGATTGGAACAGTCGCTGTTATTAGTATTCCTATATTGTTATCGATTGATTTAGATTTGAAGACAACCTTAGAAACTTTAGCTAATTTATTGACTGTATTTTTACCATTGGCATTAATACCTTTATTTTTAAATTTGTCTTCAAACACATCAATAACTAAAAATAAAATATCACAAACTCGACAGAATAATCATCAAAGTGGCACTAAGCAAAGTAACAATAAACAAAAGCTGTTTAGTAAAGAGTCATTTGAAATACTAAAACATCCTGCCATTAGAAAACTATTGCCCGCTTATTTTTTGAACAGCATTGCTAATGCTCTGCCAGCCACATTGTTTATTCTTTTTGTCAGCTTTGTTTTACAAGCTCCAGAACAGGTCAGTATATTATTAAGTGGCTATTTTTTATCTGCAATTGTTGGAATTCCATTGTGGTTATACATAGCACGTAAAACTGATAAACACATCAGTTGGTGTATTGCATTATTAGGCTCGATAATTAGCTTCATGTGGGTTCCCTTTATTGGTGAAGGGAATGTTCAAGCCTTCATGATTATTTGCCTAGTCAGCGGTTTTTGCTTAGGGGCAGACGTTGTAATGCCAGCTTCAATTCAAGCTGATATAGCTCAAGATATCTCGCAAAGTAGTCAAGAAAGTACAAGTTTTCTTAAATCACAAATTGATTCGCATAAAGAACCTCACCAAGAATCAACCGCCATGCTATTCGGAATTTGGGGCTTATTAACTAAATTATCCTTAGCTCTTGCAGTAGGAATCGCATTTCCTATATTAGATATTCTCGGCTTAAATGTTGATGCTGTCGATACACAAATAAACAGTACTACAGCAACGACAACTTTGATTATCTTGTACGCATTGATTCCCGTTATTATTAAAATATGGGTGTTAATTCAAATGTGGTCTTTTCCCTTTGGCAAACAATACTTCTCTTCACAGTCATCCTTTACAGAAACAAATTTTCCAGAAGGTAATAAAAATGAATACAGTAAAACATCGAATACTAGTCACCCTATTTCTCTTACTTCCTCTTATAAGCGGTTGCAGTAACACTATGAGCATTCAAGATTACAAACAGAACCAACCTTCATTAACCTTATTCGATTATTTTGAAGGTGAAACTCGTGGTTGGGGAATATTCCAAGATCGTAGTGGTAATCTTAAAAGACAATTTGTGGTTAATATAATTGGCACTATCAATGAAAAAGGTCAGTTAGTGTTAGTAGAAGATTTCGTTTGGACTGATGGAGAAATTTCACAACGCATCTGGACAATTAGTAAAGAAGGAGAAAATAAATTTAGCGGTACAGCAAGTGACGTGGTTGGAAAAGCTGAAGGAGAAAGTGCTGGCAATGCTTTTCACTGGCAGTATGTGATGAACTTAGCTGTTAAAGATAAAACCTATAAAGTCAGTTTTGATGACTGGATGTTTTTACAAGAAGATGGTGTTTTATTAAACCGAGCCAAGATGAGTAAGTTTGGAATTACCCTCGGTGAAGTGATCATTAGTTTTAAAAAATAAAAAACTGACAATTATTTTTAATAAAATGGAACTACTTATAAAATGAAAGCACTCAACCGTCTCTTAAGTTCATGTTTTATACTTTCTATATTGCTTACTTTTAGCCTATTTATATCAACAGCCAATGCATCCACTACACAATGGCCTTTACACAGTAAAGGTGAAGTTCGTTATTTAAGAATGATAAAAGTATATGATATTAGTTTATATAGCCCTAGCCAAGTAACAGCTGACAATATACTTTCAGCAAATATTTCTAAATGCCTAAAATTAGATTACCGAGTAGGTTTAACGGTAGATAAGTTTAGACTAGCTACTTCAAAAATATTAAAACGACAACATACTACTGAGTTTTTAGCCAAAATAGAAGAGCCCTTAAATCAATTACAAATGGCTTATCAGCCTGTTAAAAAAGGTGATACTTATACACTTTGTTACAACGGTAAAACCCAAATTATGCAACTCGACATCAATGATAAAAAACTCGTTGAAATTAAATCAGCTGATTTAGCCAAAGCTTATTTAGGTATATGGTTATCAAAAAACCAACCTATATCTGGCCCTCTTTTTCGTACTTTTTTTCCTAACAAAACTTAGCACCGTTTGATGAAGATATCATTACTAGCTGTCACCATCATAATTGCTATAGTCACGACGTTCACCTCAGGAAATACAATGGCAAATCTGAAAGATAATATAGCCAGTAATGAGAAAGTATCATCAGCACTAGCCCAGTACGCTTGGAAAAAACGACAACTTATTATTTTCGCACCCAACTCTGATCATAAACAGTACAAATTGTTTAAAGAATATCAAATAGACTTCTCTGAAGATTTTTTAGATAGAAAGCTACAAACATGGTTTGTTATTGGCGATAACGTTTTAATGATGGACACTACAATAGAAGTAGAATTAAAAAATAATGACTTCAGAGAAATCTTTCAGGTTAATAAAGATGAATTTCGCCTGATATTAGTTGGTTATGATCAAGTCGAAAAGCTTAGATTAGGCGAAGCTAATATCGACTTAATATTTTCAAAAATTGATCAGATGCCAATGCGTCAATCTGAGATACAAGATAAGTAATTAATTAGCATGATTATTACTTTCACGTGATAAACGTTTTAAAAGTAATGGCAATTATATTTTTTCTGAATTGTTGTTAAAATAAACTAAACCTTATTAAAAATACTCCAATCACCTAAGACTCTCGTTTCTATTACACTAATAATGAAAAGCGAAAACAGTCAATAAGTACGGGGGTGTCTTTTATACACTTACAAAGTCAAAAATTGGAATAAAAATGAGATCACTAAGTCCCTTTACACAAACTTTTGACAAGCTTCCAAATACCTTACCTGTTTTTCCTTTAACGAATGCTGTGGTAATGCCAGGTGGTCAGTTGCCACTCAATATATTTGAGGCTCGTTACTTAAATATGATTCAAGATGCGATGGATAATCACCGTTTAATTGGCATGGTTCAACCACGAACAGAGGGAGATAATCCAGAACTTTATAATATCGGCTGTGCTGCTCGTATTACACGGTATGAAGAAACAAACGATGGCAGAATTGAAATTTCTTTAATGGGTCTCTGCCGTTTTGATATTAGTGAAGAATTAATCACAACCCGTGGTTATCGCCTAATTGTTCCTAACTGGTCTAAATATGAAATTGACTATGAAAAACAAGAAGAGCCAGATTCAGCCACACAGTTTACATTTATGAATACACTGCGTAGTCATTTCAAACAGACGAATATGGATATCGATTGGAAAATAATGGAAAAGTTAAGTACCGAAAGCCTCTTTAATGCACTGTTTTACTTTCTTGATTTATCTGATGAAGACAAACAAATGTTAATTGAAATGGATACCTTGAACCAACGTATCAAAACAATTACAGCGATACTCGATGGCAACAGTCAGGTAATACCTACACATCATTAATTAGCTTTTATTCTAAGATCAATTTTATTCAAAATATTGTTACTAATTTTCAGTTAACTAGTTCCAACCCATGAGCCATATTTCTTTATTTTTTAATTCTGCCCAGTCCATCTCGTATACATTTTTATTAATTACTGCCTCTAAGTTACAAGCAATGATTTCATCATCTTCATTTTTAATTAATTCAGACACAATAAAATGACGCTCCTTTCTTTCAGGAGATACCGCCGTCCATTTGGACAGATGTAATTTTTTTGGATTGAAACGGTTAATAATTTAACGCTCTTTACTATTACTACTAGCAGTCGCTACTAATTGTTTTTTACCTGTTAACGGCAAACGATATTTGGCAAATATAGTATAAACAGCCTCCATAATAGGCAATAATAAAGGCACCTTTTCAATGATTGGAGCCACTCTTCGGTAATAAGGTAGGTGCTTCCAAACAACAAGAAAACCTCTAACACCCGTTAGCATATTCATGTTTTCATCTTGGACATGTATTCTTGCCATGGCCTCTGCATAAGTAATTCCAGCTTTATTTAAGCTCTCTTTATCTTTGGTGATATCTACCCAACGGACTGCATTTTTTATATCTAGTTTTTGCATTGCCTCTACTTCAAACTTACACATAGGACAATCACCATCATGGAACATAGTTACTTGCTGTTCTGTGTCTGAATTTTCAGTTGCTTCATTATTCTTAGTCATAGAGTTTCCATAGACGTATTTACATCTAAGTTATAATTTTATACTGATGTTTTATGTTTTTATCAATGACACTAAAATGCCATTATTGGGTTTATTCTTAATAAAAATATCCCAATCAAATTGATCACATAACCTTTTTACAATCGCCAAACCAATACCTTCACCCGCTTGATTCAAACCCCTTCCACGAACATGACGTTCAAATAAGACGGGCAGTAAATCATTGGGTATGCCAATGCCTGTATCAGATACTCGTATCTCATTTTCAAGCACTGTTATCTCTATAGTTCCCTGTTCAGTATATTTGATAGCGTTACCCAGAATATTGCCGATGATAATTTCTAAAGCTTTTTTATGCGTGTCTACGACTAACTGATTTTTAATATCGATAACTACTTTAACTTTGGATGAATCTATTAAGGAATCAAACTTAATTACTTGTTCTTGAATCACTTCAGAAACGTTCGTTTTAGAAGTAATATCTTTAGCTTGTTGTTCTCTTGCCAAGAGAAGAAAAGCTGAGCTTAAATCATTAACATCTCTGCAAGCCCGGCGAATCATTTTCACTCTTTCAGTGCCCTTATCACTAATACCACTTTCACTAGCAAGGAATTGTGCTGCACCGTCGATAATGGTCATAGGAGTTCGTAATTCATGACTAACATCCGCAGTAAATTGACGCTCTCGCTCAACAAACACATCAATGCGTTGAGCATATTCATCTAGGGCTTCTGCTAATTCTTTGGTCTCGCCACTAAGATTTTTTGTGGAAACATTTAAAGCCATTCCTTCAGGGCCGGATTTACGTAAATTACGTGCAAGATTAAGTACTGGTGAAGCAGCACGCCAGGTCAATTTGTAGGCTATCCAACTACTGGTATAAATTAAAATAAGTAAAATACTCATAGGTATTAACCCAAACACGCCTACTAGACGATCAATGTTTGCTCCTTCAAATATCAAATAGAGTCGGTTTCCATCAAAACCACGCACATATACAGGTACTGGATCATGCTTTCCAGAAATCTTCACTTTAGGATAAAGACCCGGCAATAAGGATTTTATTTCATCGGGTACAGTAGATGTGGAATCTGGTGTGACAAGATAACCAATAAGATTTCTGGTTCTGGGTAAAGGAAAACTACTATCTTCTTGATAATGAGAGATAAAAGAATCAGCTTCTAGTTCCATAGCTTGTTTGATCAAACTCTTCTCTAGGATCCAGGTAATAGTAATAATGCTAACAAGTACAGCAAATATAATGAATAGAGTTTGTAACAACCACTGTTTAGAAGTAATACTTTTTAAGTCAAAGTCCTTAAACATTTATGCAACTTGGTCATCATATAAGCGATAACCAACGCTATGCACTGTGTGTAATAACTTATTATCAAAAGGCTTATCAATAGCTTGCCTGATGGCAGATAAATGAGTCCTTAGAGCATCACTTTCAGTAGGATCATCTCCCCAAATATACGTTTCTATTTCTCTTCTTGATACCACACGATGAGTATTTTCCATTAATAATCGTAAAATTTTAAGTCTAATAGAGTTTAATTTAATAGGATTATCTGCGCGAACAACTTTTAAGGTTTCAAAGTCGAAACTAAGATTAGATACACTGATAATTGATTGATTTGCATTAGAAGAACGGCGCCATAAGGCCTGCACTCTTGCGTATACTTCTAGTAAATCAAAAGGTTTAACTAAATAATCATCAGCTCCTACATCAAAACCGATTAACTTTTCATCTAAGGAATCGCGAGCTGTTAGCATTAAGATAGGAGTGGTGGACTTAAGCTCTTTACGAAGTTTCCGACACAAATCGATCCCATCAATTCCGGGTAAAGCTAGGTCTAATAAAATAACATCATATTCATTAACAGTTACAAGATGCAAGCCCGTTAAACCATCACCTGCATAGTCGGCGATATGACCTTTATCACTAAAAAAGTCGATTAGTAATGAGGCAATATCTGTATTGTCTTCTACTATTAAAATGCGTCCGTGAAAATCATTAAAACTACTCATAAATCCTCTTATACGCAAAAATATTAGGGAGAACAAGTTCTCCCTAATTTAAAACTACTCTAACAAAACAGACATCAAAGTCAGTTCATAAAATCAAAATACACTTGGTGCATTATTTACATTCAAGAAAGGTGTCGACTCTAAATCAGTTAGTATTGTAAGACCAACTAGTGACTCTGAATCAATATCATCAGCTGCAATTGCAATATATTCAACGCCATCAGCCAATGGTATAGTTCCCGAATCATATACAACAGTTGTTGTACCTGTTGGTGTAATTCGTACTTGATAATCGCCCGCTGGAACTTCAAGCTCTTCTGAAATTACTCCAAATATAACTCCAGCAAGTGTAGGAGAAGCTGGTAGATCAGCACCAGGTTCAGTTACATAAACATCAACACCATCAGGTGCTGCCATCTGAGCAGCTTGTGAACCATGTACTGCTGTGATCGCTGCCATGCCAGCAGAAGGAGCTTCTACATCGTCCATTACAACGATTGCAGTAAGAGGAAGGCCATTGAGAACGGTATTAGCTGCAATGACTGTATATTTCATGTCTTGTACAAGATTTAGTGTTGCATCTAATGCACTTGCATTGTCAAGAGCTGGAACAAGCACACTTATATCTGTACTGCCTGCGTCAACAGATAAAAGTCCACTTGCAGTTCGGTAGACCACACCTGGTAATACAACATCACCATTAACAGTAATATCCACAGCAGGTGCATCCGGTGATAAATGAACTGCTCTTAACTGTGGATCAGCGGATGTGCTCGAATCATTAGAACTGCCACCACAAGCTACTAACGACATTGATGCTACTAAAAGCGCTAATATTGATTTAAAATTTCTCATTTTTACTTTTCCTTTTGTCAATGTGAAAAAAATGTTTCACTGAAAATATTTTTACATTTGAAACGTGAAATGAGTGCTAACAAAATGTGAAAATTATGCAAAATACACGGATATTAATTAGATTAATTTACAATTAGAAAGGCCCCCTTTTTTTTGTGTTTTTATAAAACTCACCCTTCGGGTAATCGTCGCTATACTCGAACATGTCTACGCTAAAGATTAATTGATATTTATTATTTTATTGAAAGGAGGCAAAAGGTAGGGAGTGTCTTTTCCTTATTTAATGGCACAAAAAAGCCCAAACAAACGTTGGGCTTTAAAACTAAGTAAAAATTACTTAGAGTGTTTGAATTTAATTTCAGATCAAAGCATCAGCGCCGGAGAATGTTAACGTACATCAACATTCGATCACGCATACAACGTCGATCTGGAATACAAAACGAATACTCTATTTAGTTTTTATCTTGGTCGACGATTTTGTTTTCTGTAATCCAAGGCATCATAGAACGTAATTGCGCTCCAACAACCTCAATACCATGCTCTGCATTCTTACGACGGTAGCCAGACATTGATGGGTAATTACCAGCACCTTCAGCAATAAACTGCTTCGCGTACTCACCTGTTTGGATGTTATGTAATGCTTCTTTCATCGCTAGGCGTGATTCGTCATTGATTATTTTAGGACCAGTAACATACTCGCCGTATTCAGCATTGTTTGAGATCGAGTAATTCATGTTTGCAATTCCGCCTTCAAACATAAGGTCTACAATTAGTTTTAGTTCGTGTAGGCACTCAAAGTATGCCATCTCAGGCTCGTAACCAGCATCAACTAGTGTTTCAAAACCAGCTTTAACTAGTTCTACTGCACCACCACAAAGTACTGCTTGCTCACCGAATAAATCAGTTTCACACTCATCACGGAAAGTCGTTTCGATGATGCCTGTACGGCCTCCACCAACACCTGATGCGTAAGAAAGTGCGATATCTCTCGCTTTACCTGATGCATCTTGCTCAACTGCGATTAAATCTGGAACACCACCGCCACGAACGAACTCAGAACGTACTGTGTGTCCTGGAGCTTTTGGCGCGATCATGATTACATCTAAATCTTTACGTGGAACTACTTGGTTAAATAGAATTGCGAAACCATGAGCAAATGCAAGTACTGCACCTTGCTTGATGTTTGGCTCGATCTCGTCACGATAAAGTTGAGATTGGAACTCATCAGGAGTTAAAATCATTACTACGTCAGCTTCTGCAACCGCTGATGGAACGTCTGCAGTTTTAAGGCCATAACCTTCTGCTTTTGCGATTGAAGATGATCCAGGACGTAAACCTACCGTTACATCAACACCAGAATCTTTTAAGTTTGCTGCATGTGCATGGCCCTGAGAGCCAAAACCAATGATTGCAACTTTTAAGCCTTGGATGATAGATAGATCACAGTCTTTGTCGTAATAGATATTCATTTTATTTTCCTAATAAGTAAATATGTTGTATTTAATAAGTTAAAATAGTTATTTGATATAACTGTTTAACTAAATTGTAAGTGAAGCACTGCCGCGGGGAATGCCCATGGCACCCGTACGAACCACTTCGATAATCGTATTGTCTCGTAATGCTTCGAGAAAAGCATCGAGTTTATCAGGGCTGCCTGTAGCCTCAATAGTGTACATTTTTTTAGTCACATCAATGATGCGTGCACGGAAAATATCAACGTTGAGTTTGATAGCTGCACACACCTCATTGTTATCTGCGCGAACTTTAACAAACATCATTTCGCGTTCGATATGTGGGTAATCCGATAACTCCATCACTTTTACTACGTCGATCAATTTATTCAGTTGTTTGACGATTTGCTCAATAGAAGCATCATTTCCTTTTGAAACGATAGTCATTCGAGAAAGTGTTGGATCCTCTGTCGCTGCAACTGTCAAAGATTCGATGTTGTAACCACGTTGTGAAAATAAACCAGAGACACGCGAAAGTGCTCCTGCTTCGTTTTCCATTAATAATGAAATTATATGTCTCATAGCTGCCATCTTAATAAGCCCCTGGGTTACTTCTTAGAATTAGCATCATCAATGGCATCTTGTTTATTAAGATACATTTCATTGTGACCATAACCCGCTGGAATCATTGGATAAACATTACCTTGTTCTTCAATAACAAAATCAAGGAAGTGTAAGTTTTTCTTGTCTTCAACCGCTTCGCGTAGCGCGTCTTCAACTTCTGAAGGCTTCTCTATGCGTCTACCGATATGACCGTATGCTTCTGCTAATTTTACAAAATCTGGTAGCGACTGATTGTAAGTCATTGCATAACGCTCTTCATAAAAGAACTCTTGCCACTGACGAACCATGCCTAAATAACCATTGTTTAGATTGATAATATTTAGAGGTAAGCCGTACTGCTTACAACAGCCCAATTCTTGAATACACATTTGAATACTGCCATCACCTGTAACACAGGCAACCGTCTCATCATGATTCGCAAATTGAACACCCATCGCCGCCGGTAAACCAAAGCCCATCGTGCCTAAGCCACCAGAGTTAATCCAACGCTTTGGTTTGTTGAAACGGTAATATTGCGCTGCGAACATTTGATGTTGACCAACATCAGAGGCAACAAACGCATCACCATCAGTTACTTTACACAGCATATCAACAACATACTGCGCTTTTATGATCTCATCACCTTGTTCATAAGCAAGACAATCAAGTGCTTGCCAGGTTTTAATCTCTTTCCACCAAGCATCATATGCTGTTTTATCAGGAACAATTTTCTGTTCTTTGATTTCAGCTAACATTGATTGCAAGACTTCTTTTACATCACCCACGATAGGGTTATGCGCATGTCTGTTTTTAGAGATTGAGGCAGGATCTATATCAATGTGAATAACTTTTGCGTCAGGTGAGAACTTCTTCAAATCACCTGTTACGCGGTCATCAAAACGCGCACCTACACAAATCAGTAAGTCAGCATTGTGCATGGCACGATTAGCTTCAACCGTTCCGTGCATACCTAGCATGCCTATAAACTGTGGATCATTTGATGGATAACAGCCTAATCCCATTAGGGTATTAGTCACTGGAAAATTATACAAACGACCAAAAGCTGTGAGTTCATCAGCAGCATTTGCAATAATCACGCCACCACCTGCATAAAGAATTGGCTTTTTAGCTTCACCAATCATTTTAATCGCAGATTTGATTTGTTTCTTATTACCTTTAACAGTTGGTTGATACGAACGCATCACTAACTCTTTAGGGTATTCAAATTCAATTTTCTTTACCGCAGGGTTTGTTAGATCCTTAGGGATATCAACGAGCACTGGACCTGGACGACCTGTGCTAGCAATGTGGAATGCCTTCTTCATCACTGGTGCAATATCTTCGATACAGGTCACTAAGAAGTTGTGTTTTACACAAGGTCTAGTAATACCAACGATATCAATTTCTTGAAAAGAGTCTTTACCGATTAAATCTTTAGGTACATTACCTGAAATAACGACTAATGGAACCGAGTCCATGTAAGCATCAGCAATACCTGTGACCGCATTGGTAGCACCTGGACCTGAAGTTACAATACAGACACCAGGCTTATCGCTAGTCTTTGCGTAACCTTCAGCCGCATGCACTGCGCCCTGCTCATGACGAGCAAGTATGTGTCTTAAATCACCGCGATTTTCTGCTTTATAAAGCTCATCGTAGAGGAATAAAACCGCTCCACCGGGATACCCAAAAATGGTATCTACATTTTCTGCTTTAAGACATTCTACGAATATCTCTGCGCCAGACATTTTCACCTAGATTCCTACCCTGTTTCTTAAAAACTAAAGTTCTGCATAATAATATGAAAACATAATGAAAGACACCCTGAAAGTGCCTGTATTTTTAACGTTTTTGTTTATTTAGGGATATAAAATGACACCTCCCTACTTTTTAGCAGTTTTCAATCATAATTAAATGCAACAATCATCCATTAGGAAGTCGCTACTACGTTCGATAGGACCTTCGTTATTAAATGTTTGTAGTACTTTAATATTACTATTTAAGAGAAGCCAAGGTTGAAACATTTGATTAAAACTAAAATTACAGACAAAAAAAAGCCGCACAAGAAGTACGGCTTTTTAATAAATATGGTGGCTACACCGAGATTCGAACTTGGGACCCCATCATTATGAGTGATGTGCTCTAACCAGCTGAGCTATGTAGCCAAAATACAAACTTACAAAATGCATAAAAGGAGCAAAATGCAAGGGGCGCTAATATAGTGATTGTAACACTCACTGTCAACAGCTGACGGTGTAATTATTGTGTAATAAATATCCCACAAAAGCAGACGCGAAAGCTAAAACATTTTATAATTGCTCGGTTACCCTAAACCAAAATACTGAGATTCATGAATCAAGCCACATTTGATCTAAACGCTTTTAATGCTTTGCCAAAATTACAGCGTTCTTTACTTCAATTAATATCCATAATTTACGCTCCAGTTGCTGCTACACCATTAGCCAGTTGTGCGCATCGTTTAGGCATCAATGATCCTGTTATCAATGATAGCTTTACTTTACATAGCTTACGCCCTGTTTTAGTAGACTTAATTCACGATGATTGGTTAGAAGGCAGCCAAGGTAAATACCATTGCCCTGAAGCAATTCGTGACGAAATACTTCTGACCTCTCTAGATGACAGCACTTTTGAAGCATTGTCAACTCAAGTACTTGCTTCATTTTCAGCAACTGAATCTTTTGGTCGAATCCTTTGGCAGAGTGTTGAGCATGGCATGTCACATGCTCGGATCTATCTTTTCCAAGGTAGGACTGAAAAATTAAGTCATACTTTAGAATTACTGCATGAGCGTTATCAATATCGTGAGTCAGAACTTATCAATCCAGGTTTTTATCCCGCGACATTTGGTTCTCCTATTAATGCAAAGTTACTTGATGCGTTGTCTGATGAAATGTTTGGTGTGGCTTTTATTGGCTTATCAGAACATTCATTAGAGAAATTATCGAAGCAGACTGAGCTTTGGGATTTATTAGAAGCACGTAAAGAAAATATACCTAATTTAGCCGCGTTTCAATTTCAATTATTAGAACCGCAAGCTCGTTATAGTTTAATCGCAGGTGATCCAGAAATATTTCCTGAATTACCAAAGGGGAAGCATACTCAGTCTGGCGCTATGCTAGGTACTGAGACTATTGAATATGATGATCGTCATGTGTTTTGGCATATCGCTAATTCAGCACGACAACTTATTAAAGGTAATATTGAAAGCTCTATACAAGCTTATGATAATTCGACTGATGTTTATCGCGAAATTTATAATAAGCGAAAGAACTCTATGGTTCTTTACGGTAACGAGCTTGAAAAATTCTATCTGTTAGCGCTATTAAGCAGCGCAGATAAACAACATCTTGCCAACGCACAGCGCATCTTAAAACAATTAGATAAAGATACTGATCATAATATTCTAGATGCTTACGCTGAAACTTTAGCTACAGGTATCTTTAATTACAATGCTCCACTTAAAGAACTAGAAACTGGCATGTTTAGCATGTTGTTTTATTGTTTGATAAAACATTGGTTAGGCCAAAAAGTAACTGACGGTGTTCAAGATATATTAGAGGCTAAATACAATCGTGCATCAAGTGGAAACTACCTATGGTTAGCAGCTGAATATGCTCAAGCTTTATCATTATTTGCAGATGAGAAAGGTGATCGTGATAGTTATTTAAAAGAAGCAAAAGAACTGCATCAGCAAGGTCAAAGTATTACTTTGTTTGATTTAGTAAAACCACAAGCAGAATGGGAACGCGCACTAAACGCAATGAATCAATTGGTTTCTACAGATACCAATAATCGTAGCAGTGAAGCAGAAGAACGTATCGTTTGGATGTTAGATGCTGATCGCTATGGCGAATATACGCTCAACCCAAAACTGCAAAAACGTACCGCTGCAGGTGCGTGGACTAAGGGGAGAAATATCGCCCTAAAGCGCCTCAAAAAAGAACGTCAGGAATTACCACCGTTGAGTGATCAAGATCTTGATATAGCTGCCTCAATCTTTGAACAACCTGATTATGATTCTTATTATCATCGTGGACCGCAATTCACTTTAGATATGAATCTCGCATGGCCAAAATTGGTTAATCACCCCAATTTATTCTGGGATGGAGCTAGAAATACACCGATTGAATTGAGCCAAGGTGAATTTGAACTATTAGTTAGCGAAGAAAGTGAAAATCTTCGTATTAGCTTTTATCCACCTTTTGATGACAGCCAAGAAGAGAGCCAATTCTTAATCGTAAAAGAAACGCCGACGCGTCTATGTATCTATCAAAAGAACGAACAGGTGATGCGATTAAGTGAGATTATATCGAATGGTATTGTGATTCCTCGTGAAGCTGAGAAAAACCTGCGTGAAACTTTGGGGACATTAGCGCCAATGATCAGTATCCAATCTGATTTAGAGGGTGTTGTAGATGCTGAATTAATGGAAGCTGACTCGCGCATCCATGCGAATTTATTACCTTATGGTGAAGGTTTACGCGCCACCTTAAGAGTAAAACCTTTTGGTGAATTTGGTGCATACTTCCCTCCTGGGCAAGGCCGAGCAAAACTTTCGATAGAAAATAATGGTCAACGCTTTAAGACTGAACGTAGACTCACTGAAGAAAGTGATTTATTAGATAATTTATTACAACATAGCAAAATCCTCGACGAGGAAGACGAGTTTAATGACGAGTATCTATTAGATGATCCTCAAGATTGCCTTGAGTTATTAGAACAGCTTTATACAGAAGCAGATAACGAAGAGTCTAAAGTAATTATCGCTTGGCCTGAGGGAGAGGTAATGCGAATTGCTTCACGCTTTGATACTAATAATTTACGTCTTAGCATAAGTCAAAATGGCGATTGGTTTCAAATGGATGGCACGGTCTCAACAGATCCAAGCCTGATTCTTTCGTTAAAACAATTATTGAATCTATCGGCTAACAATAAAGGTCGTTTTCTAAAAATGGAAGATGGCCAATACATTTCATTAACCAATCAATTCCGTAAGAAACTTGATTCTATTCATCGTTACGCTGAATTAGATAAAGATGGTAGCGCTAAAATAAGCGGTCTAGCTTCGTTAGCACTCGAAGATTTGACAGACATGGTTGGTGAGTTGACTGTTGATGATGCTTGGCGTCAACATCTTCAGAATATCGAAGACTTAGAACATCACATACCAAAAGTTCCTTCTACCCTTCAAGCAGATTTACGTGAATACCAAGAAGAAGGTTTTGCTTGGATGAGCCGCCTAGCTAAATGGGGCGTAGGAGCTTGTCTAGCAGACGATATGGGGTTGGGTAAGACAGTACAAACTCTCGCTATATTACTAGAACGAGCCCACATGGGACCAGCTTTAGTAGTTGCTCCTACCTCAGTAAGTAATAACTGGGAATCTGAAATCCAAAAATTTGCACCGACGCTTAAACCTTTCTTTTATCGCGAAGGTAACCGCCAAGAATTATTAGATAGAGCGGGCGAATTTGATATCGTTATCGCCAGTTATGGTTTATTACAGCAAGATGCCGACCAGTTCATTGAGAAACACTGGGCAACCATTGTTTTAGATGAAGCTCAGGCTATCAAAAATATTAACGCTAAACGCACCAAAACTGCACATAAACTCCAAGGTGATTTCAAACTGGTGACTACAGGTACCCCGATTGAAAATCACTTGGGTGAGTTATGGAGTATCTTCCGTTTTCTCAATCCTGGGTTGCTAGGCTCTCAACAACAGTTTATGCAAAACTTCATTACGCCTATCGAAAAAGACAGTAATGATGATGCTCGTCAGCAACTTAAAAACTTAATTAGGCCTTTCATATTGCGCCGTACCAAAACTCAGGTATTGCATGAGTTACCTCCTAAAACTGAAATTACTGTCGAGATTCCATTATCTGAAGGTGAACGCGCCATTTACGAAGCAGTTCGTAGTAGCGCCTTAGAAAATCTAGCTAAAGATAAAAGTGAGCGCCAAGGTGGCGGTGAACACTTAAAAGTGTTGGCTGCGATTACTAAATTACGTTTGGCGAGTTGTCATCCTAAATTAGTGATGCCTGATTCGACCTTATCGAGCAGTAAACTAGATCGCTTCGGAGAATTACTTGAAGAACTTATCGAGAATAAGCACAAAGCACTAGTTTTCAGCCAGTTTGTAAAATACCTATCTATTATCAGAGCTTATCTCGATGAGCGTGGTATCAAATATCAGTATTTGGATGGCAGTACGCCGGTTGCACAACGTAAAACTCGTGTTGACGCATTCCAAGCTGGTGAAGGCGAGATTTTCTTAATAAGCTTAAAAGCGGGTGGCTCTGGATTAAACCTAACTGCCGCTGACTACGTAATCCACATGGATCCATGGTGGAATCCTGCAGTTGAAAATCAAGCATCTGATCGTGCGCACCGTATAGGCCAAACACGTCCAGTGACTATTTATCGTTTAGTCGCGGAGAACACAATTGAACAAAAAATCGTTAAACTGCATGAGCATAAACGAGATTTAGCAGATAGTTTATTGGAAGGTTCTGACATGAGTGGCTCTATGAATGCCAATCAAATGCTGGAGTTGATGCGTGAGAGCTAGTCTTATTAAATAGATATTAAATGACACCCCCTACTTATTCTATTTTAGATAGTTAAAATAGAAGTCGAGCCTTGGCGAGACAATGTTGAAGCATAGCGACAATTACCCTAAGGGTGAATTTTTCGTTTAACTGATAAGATAAAGTCATAAAAAGGTGGGGGGTGTCTTTTTTATTATTCGATAATTCCTTTTACCTTAGCTGTAGCGTATTTATCTTCTTTACTAATTTTACGGAGTTTTTTTAACGTATAGAATGGTAAATCAACTGCCATCGCATTCACGACCCATTTTGGGATATTCCCTCCAGGATCGATACTCATTTCATAGACAACATTGATCTTGCCCTTTTCAAGTGGCGTCAACAACCACCTGCCCTGCAACTTTTGAATACGAACTTTACCAGCGACGTTAGCGACTACTTTTGGTAGTACACTTAATTTAATTTCAATGCGTTTATTAGTTTTATTTTGAATACGATGTGATGTAAACGCAGCATCGCGATCTACTACGGGCCAAGGCATATCAGTCACAACATATACAACTGATTGTGTTTCGCTGGTACTTTGCAACACTTTTGCACTTCGACAATTGTGCAACCAACGTGGATAAGAATCGATATCTTCGATTACAGACAATACGGATGACAAACTTCCATTAACCGTCATATTACTTTTAAACGATTTAACCGCTGAATCTGATGTATTACGAAGATACACTTGAATACCTTCTTCGTCTTTATCTAAACGCCATTGTGAATTTGCCTCTGCAATTGACGAGCTTATGAGTAAAAAGCTTACACCCAAAAAACAAAGTAAACGCATAAATAGTTTAAACCTTAAAAATATTATAGATAGAAAAGCTAATCAGATGAATATAAAAGGGGATGAAAAGCGTTTAATCAGATGTTAATTATTAACACCTGATTAAACAGTAGTCTAACTGAAAGATTGAAATTTATTCACCTGCATCTCAATCATGCCAGCATACATACTGCTGGTATCACCCTCATATACAATAGCAGATGCGAGTTTACTTGCCAGAATCGCATACTTTACCTTTTCAGGCATATCGGCAACACGGTCTTTAAACTGAGCGTTTGCTCCAATCGTATGAGGCATATGTAACAGCATCGCATTTAAATATTCAGTTTTATCAGACAGGTCGGGGTTCAACTGGAAGAAGTTAAATATTTTTGCGTAATGATCGTTAATTTCACGGCTGATTTCTGTAGATATATCTGTATATGAAATCTGGCCGCCGAATTCTTCATAACGCTTTAATATCAATAAGGCTTCTCGCTCAGACATCTGGTTAAGAATCTCGATGACTTCTTCAACGTATTTATCTTTATGCGACAAAAACTCCTCATCACTCATCAATAGATTCGCAATGATTTCATACGATGATGAAATAACACCACATTTATTTGCCGACGCATCACGAATAATAACAACATCACGACGCTGCAATTCAGCACGCGCAGCAGGAGTGATATATGAGTTTGCACCTTCAACAATACATTTAGAACTTGGCTCACCTGATTTCGTAAAGTACTTATCAACGTTATCAATATCAATCGTTTCAGGGCGTCCACCAGCAGGTATAAATAAATCTGCTTCTACTTCAAATGCCAAACTATTGAATATTTTATAGAA
This sequence comes from Cocleimonas sp., assembly GCA_036960615.1. Classification (GTDB taxonomy): domain Bacteria; phylum Pseudomonadota; class Gammaproteobacteria; order Thiotrichales; family Thiotrichaceae; genus Cocleimonas. The sequence continues at coordinate 40,770 of JBALXO010000021.1, forward strand.
ACGATCGTTTGAAACCCAATCTTCAACAACGCCAGAGGTTTCCATTTTTAAATGCTTATATAAAACCCTCATGCCCTCTTGATGGGTTTGATTTCTATAAAGTAAAAAACCACCCACATTCAATGAGGACACTTCATAAGCATCAAGATCAGACTGCAAAATTACTTTTTTCAGTGCATCATGATCTAATCCATCAGGATCATATAAAGCGCCTGAACCATCAATAATTAGTTTTATTTTGACCTTAGGGCATCTTTCCAACAATAAACGCATGCCATTGCCAGCAACATCGCCATTAGGTCCACCAGTAAATTTAACGCTGAACTCATCTTCGTGCATATTAATACCCAAAGATTTCATAGTCACTTCAGCAAACCGAATCACGCCTATAGAGGTCACACCATAGTCTTTATGGTTAATTCCCACTTGCTTACTAGACATCACACCTGGGCCTAAAACATAACCGCGCTTAACTGATTGTTTGGCAATCAATTCGATCATCGCATCGTGCATGTTTTCATCAGGGCCTAATTCTATTGGCTCATCTTGAGCGTAATAATCAATGACTCTAGGGTCGCTAGCGATGCCGTTCTCTGTCACAAACAAATCGAAGAATGCATTGATAAAGGCCATTTGTAGTTTATACAGTAGCTGTTGTTTGGATTCTGCATCCAACTTAGAGCTAACACGTAATAAGGCGACCATTTTCGAGCCACCTTCATAAATATCTTTGTTTTTAAGATGTTGTGTATGCGCCAAGACATAGTTTTCTTTAAATACGGTATTAGCACTGGTAACGTAGTTATCACGTCCTTCAGTAATAACGGTTCTCCAGCCTCCACGAGCAATATCCGAGAAGCCGATATGATAAGCAATACCATCACGACCGTAGAAGAAAGTGATCCTGAAAGGTCGATCTATCGGTAAATCCTCAGTGAATTTATCATCCAATACTTCTAAATAAGCAGGGTCGATTCTGAATGAAAGCGCATGTTTTTCAGCAACAAAGAAATTTGTTTTAAGCGTGTGTTGCACGAATAACAAACCACAATGAAAAATAGTACGTCGATATTCGTCGAGGTTCTTTCTACCAGAATTGAAGTTCTCAATACCTTGAACAGTCTCTTCTAAGCATTCTGCATAGACTGCTTTACTATTATCTTGATTGGGATCAAAACGTATGTGAAATAATTTAACCAATTGCATCGTAATATCAGGATGGTAATGAAACGCTCTCATAATTCCATCATTGGCAAAACTGTCAGGATTATTGTGGGATAAATTAGTGTGACAAAAACCAATCATTGCATCAATTAAGGTTGCATCTTCGCCATTGGTCACTCTTGGTTTTACCAATGAACGATAAGACCGAGAAGAAGCAGAAAGAATCTGGGTGTTGTATATTTCACGCTGTAAATCTCGGTAGAACTTACTGTCTTTTACTATTTCTGTGTTATCTCTTAAGCGCACATAAAAGGTAGAGAGGAATATAGGATATAGGCCATTACTCAAAGTCAAACTGTACGAACGTCTAACAGACACACTCATCCGATTAAATACTTCCATTAATTGCTGTAAATAACCCGTAATCGGTGGGTTAGATGTTCCAAGCAAGATTCTATATTCGCCAGATTCAGTCTCATCATCAATCGTCTCAAGATCTAAGTGAATACCGTCATGGCTTTCTGTTTCAGCATATAAATTAAGTAAACGTGCGATTCGTTTAGTTGGCGAAAAACGAACATATTCAGGATTATTGACTAATAGTATTTTTAATAATTTTGTCGTCCTAGAGAGATCAAATTGTGAAAATGAGCTTGTTAATTCAGCATCTAATTTCTCTATAATATCTTTAGGTATGACTATAGATTGTAATAATTCTGCAATTTCGTGGTCACGTTTTTTAGCATAATCTATACGTAAAACTTCTAGCCGATCTTCTGTGTTTGGTAACGCAGAAGATGATGTTGTTACTTCAGAGTAAGATATTTCTTTATCTGATAATTCTTGGATAGCTTCGTACAATGAACCACTTTTACCTAACTGAGATAACATCGTGATTTCTGGTTTATCTACTAACAGTAATCGTTTGTGATAATCCATTTTATGCAAATTTGCAGTAAGTAAGGATAAAGCACCTATTTCAGCTCTATTCAATGTAAAAAACATGCTGTGCATTTGTTCTTTTAACCAATGCAGGTTTTCATCTGTTTGTTTACTGTTAATCGAAATTTCAGAATGGATTTCCTGCGAAACAGCGTTGCTGTTTTCTTCGAGATTCATGCAAAGGTCCTAATAAATATTGAGGGAGATAAGATAAATATATTTTATGTGGATATAAAATATAGATACAGGAGCTTAAGGGACT